>CAJCBN010000356.1 GCA_903960645.1 uncultured Actinomycetes bacterium
CAAGCTCCATGTGGCGCTCGAGCAGCTCTGCCTGCTCCTCGAGGCGCGCGCCGTGGTGCACCGCAAAGCGCGTTCCGGGCTTGGCCTCGAGCTCGTAGGCCGAGACATGATCGGGGGCGAGCTCCTCCAGCACCGCGAGATCGCGGGCCAGGTCGCTCTCGCGCTCGCCCGGGATGCCGTAGATGAGATCGAGCGACAGGGACGGTACGCCGGCCTCGCGCAGCAGCTCGACTGCACGACGCACTTGCGTCGGCGTGGTTTGGCGTTCCAGCGTGTCGAGCAGCGGCTGCGCGAACGTCTGCGCCCCGAGGGACACGCGCACCCCACGGCCGCCGAGCGCTGCCGCGAGCGCCTCGTCCACGCCCTCGGGGTTGCATTCGACCGTCGTCTCGCCGGCGGCCTGCGGCAGCGCGTCGAGCAGACGGCCGAGCAGCTCCGGGCCGAGCCGCGAGGGGGTGCCGCCGCCGATGTACACCGTCTCGACCTCACTCAGCACATCGCCGCGACCGGCCAGCTCCGTCAGGATCGCGTCCACGTAGGGCCCATGGCGCTCGTCGTGGCCGGTCACCGTCACGAAGTCGCAGTAGCCGCAGCGGTGCGCGCAGAACGGCACGTGCACGTACAGGTGACGGACGTGGCCCATGCACGGATGGTGACCCATCCGCGCCCGCCCTGCCCGCGATAGGCTTCGCATATGCCTCCTCGCCCCTGTGTCTGCGACGCCAAGCTCGACCGCTGCGATGCCACGTGCAACGCCAAGATGCTCGAGAAGACCTTCTACATGGCCTGCCTCGACCTCGGCAGCCGCCCCTGCCTCGTGGTTGGCGCTGGCCCGATCGGACTCGAGAAGATCGAGGGCCTGCTCGCCGCCAACGCGAAGATCCACGTGGTCGCCAAGGCAGCGATCCCCGAGGTGCGTGAGCTCGCCGCCGAGGGCGCCATCACGCTCGAGGAGCGCGCCTACACGCCAGAGGATCTGGTCGGCCACCTGCTCGTGGTCGCGGCCACCGAGAACACGGAGCTGAACGTCGAGATCTACCGCGCCGCTGAGGAGCGGGCGATGCTGGTCAACGTCGTCGACGTTCCGCCGCTCTGCAACTTCATCCTCCCGGCCATCGTGCGCAGCGGCCCGATCTCGATCGCCATCTCCACGTCGGGCACCAGCCCCGCGCTGGCCAAGCGCCTCAAGCGCGAGATCCTCGAGACCTACGGCGAGCCGCATGCGGAACTCGCGGTCATGCTCAACGGCGTCCGCGGCTGGGCCAAGGACCTCTTCCCCACCTACGAGGACCGCAAGGTCTTCTTCGAGGGGATCGTCAACGGCGACCCCGATCCGATCGAGATGCTCCGGAACGGCGATACGGAGGGCGTGCGCGCGCTGATCCGCGAGCGACAAGACGTCGCCGAGACGCTCTTCACCGCCTCGTAGCGCCGCTCAACCAGCGGCGATGCGCGCCAACACGGCATCCTCGCGGGCGGCCGCCAGCTGGCCGAGGTAGCGCGCCTCGCGCGGCGATAGCTCGTTGTCGTCGATACAGCCAAACGTGGCTGCCTCCGCAGCGAAATGCGCCGCCGCGTCGGGCAGCGCATCGTGGCCGCTGAGCCTGAACGAGCTTGGCGCCAGGGGGCCGAAGAGCAACGCCCGCTCGAGCGCCGGCCACGCCGCGGGATCCGGCTCGACGCCTGCCGCGCGGGCGAAGGTCAGTGCGGCGACGTTCATCCGCGTCTTCTGCGACTGGCCCCGCTGGGCGCGGTACGCCGCAATCGCCGCGCGCCGCTCGGCCTCCGTCTCCGTCGGGACCGCGCCGCTCCAGCTGTAGGCGACCCAGCGCGCCTGCAGCTCGAGCGGCACGAAGTAGCCGCCGGACTGGTCCCACAGGCCAAGGAACGCGAGCCCTGGCAGGTCGGGGTGGAAGGTGTGGCGATCGAGGTCGACATGCTGCGCATCCACGTCGAGGACGGCGCGGAGGTCGTCGGCAAGGAACGGCAGGTCGAGCTCGAAGCCGGTACCCATGATGATCGCGTCGAAGTCCTCGCTGGCACCATCACGGAACGTCACCGTCTGCCCGTCAACACGCTCCAGCCACGCGTGCACCCGAATTCGCCCCTCAGCAACCATCGACAGGTACTGCTGGTTGAGCGTCACGCCCGCCTCGAAGAAGTCGTCGGCTGGCTTGGGGGCGCCGTACTGCTCGGGACTGCCGCCCGCCTCGAGCACGATCTCCTTGAGCTGTCGGCCGACCTCGTCGAGTGGCAGCGACTCGGCGGCGAGCACGCCGTAGCGGGTGAAGATGCGGTGGTCGCTCGGCACGCCGGCGGCGAACTTGAGCAGCACATAGCGCTGACGGCGCTGGGCGATCACCACGCTGGCCGCGCCGAGCGCTGCGAGGTCGGCCGCGATCTCAAGGGCGCTGACGGCGCAGCCGCCGACGAGGACGCGCTGACCGCGATAGCGATCCGGCTCCTTGTAGTCGTACGTCGAGAGCACGCCCTCAGCTCCCGTGAACCCGTCGAGGCCGGGCACGTGCGGGATGTGCGGACGGTGGAAGCGCCCCGAGGCCACGATCACGCGGTCGCAGCGCTCCTCCCCCGCCGTCGTCGTGATCAGCCAGCCGTCGCCGTCGCGCTCGAGTCGCTCGACGGGCGTCTCGAAGCGGATCCGCTCGAAGACACCAAACGCCCGCGCGTAACGCTCGAGGTAGCGCCGGATGTCGTGGTTGGACGGGAACACAGGGCCGCCGTCGTGCGGCAGATCGCTGAAGGCGGTCAGCACTCGACTCGTATTGGTGTGGAGCGTCGGCCAGACACCGTTCGTCCCGGCACTGCCCGACCACTGTCCGCCCAGCACGGATGAGCGCTCGAACAGCACGGGGTCGAAGCCCTCGGTGATCAGGTAGCGCGCCGCAACGATCCCCGCCGGGCCTGCTCCGATGATGCCGACGCGCTCCATGGCCGGGACGATAGCGGCCGCGATGTCGTCGAATCGGTGCGCGCCGCGGACCGCCATGCTCACGTCGAATTGACGCTCCCCCTCTCGCGCGCCTATCCTGCAACGTATTGACCGCGCAATCAGCGCGCCGAGGAGGACCCATGGCCGTACGCACCCCCATCGAGCTTGACCGCGAGCGCATCGCCGAGCTGACCGCGCGCGAGGCGAAGAAGCTGGACGCCAACACGGCCGCCTCGGGGCGCATGTACGAGCGCGCCCAGGGCTCGCTGTCGGGCGGCGTCGCCTCGTCCTACCAGTTCCGCGATCCGTGGCCGATCTACCTCGAGCGCGGTGCCGGCTCGCACGTGTGGGACGTCGACGGTACGGAGATGATCGACTTCCACAACGGCTTTGGCTCGATGGTCCAGGGCCACGCGCACCCGGTCATCACGAAGGCCGTCGTCGAGCGCATGGAGCAGGGCACGCACTTCGCCGCTCCCACCGAGGACGCCGTGATCGTCGCCGACGAGCTCAAGCGCCGCTGGGGCCTGCCGCAGTGGCGGTACACGAACTCGGGCTCCGAGGCCACGATGGACGCCATCCGCATCGCGCGCGCCGCGACCGGCCGGGACACGATCATCAAGATCTTCGGCTCGTACCACGGCCACCACGACTACGTGATGGTGTCGATCGGCGTCGACTACGCCTCGATCGGCGACCGCGAGAACTACGCCTCCCTGCCCTACGGCGCAGGCATCCCCAAGGCCGTCGCGGACATGACGGTCCCGGTGCCGTTCAATGACGCGCCCGCCATGGAGCGCCGCATTGAGCGCCTCGCCGAAGAGGGTCGCCTGCCCGCCTGCGTGATCATGGAGGCGGCAATGATGAACCTCGGCGTCGTGCTCCCGGAGCCCGGCTACCTCGAGGCCGTCCGTGAGATCACGAAGAAGCACGGCATCGTCTTGATCTTTGACGAGGTGAAGACCGGCATGACGATCGCCGCCGGCGGCGCCGTCGAGAAGTTCGGCGTCGTGCCGGACATGGTCACCCTCGCCAAGGCGCTGGGCGGCGGCCTGCCGATCGGTGCGATCGGCGGCTCCGACGAGATCATGGAGGTCGTCCGCGACGGCTCCGTCTACCAGGTCGGCACGTACAACGGCAACCCGCTGGGCATGGCCGCAGCGCGCGCCAACCTGCTCGAGGTGATGACGCCCGCGGCGTACGACCACCTCGACACGCTCAACGACT
This sequence comes from uncultured Actinomycetes bacterium, assembly GCA_903960645.1. Lineage (GTDB taxonomy): Bacteria > Actinomycetota > Thermoleophilia > Gaiellales > F1-60-MAGs149 > F1-60-MAGs149. The sequence continues at coordinate 4,178 of CAJCBN010000356.1, forward strand.
TCATGCTCGAGGGCTGCTCGGCCGTGCTGGAGCGCAACAACCTGCCCGGCTACACGGTGGGCATCAGCTCCAAGGGCTGCGTGACGTTCGCGAAGAGCCCGATCGTCGACTACGAGTCGTTCAAGGCGCAGCAGGACGGCGAGCTGTGCGACCTCGCGTGGCTGTACAACATGAACCGCGGCGTCTTCATGACCCCGGGCCGCGAGGAGGAGTGGACGCTCTCGATCGCCCACACCATCGAGGACTGCGCGCGCTTCGTCGACGCGTTTGAGGAGATGGCCGCGGATCTCACGGCGTAGTCGGGTTTGGGTACAAGAAAGGGCGGGTGCCGCGGATCGCAAGATCCACGCCCCGCCCTTTCTCATGCCCAAACCCAACTACGCCGTGAGACCAAGGACATTCTGGGCCTGGGCCCGAAATGTCCGACCACACCACGCGAGGCCCCAGATCACCGGCACAGGGGGAGGACATAGCGGGCCCGGGCCCAGAATGTCCTTGGTCGGACAGTGGA
>CAJCBN010000357.1 GCA_903960645.1 uncultured Actinomycetes bacterium
ATGGAGTGGGCCAATCGCAGCGGCCAGGCGCGGAAACCTGTGCCGCCGATCATCACCGCCTAGCGGTTCTGCCGAGGGTCCTGTGCGATGGAGTGATGCGACAAACGGGTCAGACCCGTTCGGCGCATCATCACGGACGCAGAAGAGGCCTCAGCGCGCCCAGCGCTGATCTCGCGGCCACGAGACGCGCTGGCAGAACGTGCTGCCACCCTCGATGAAGGGCATGAACGCCTTGCGGAACTCCACGGACAGGCCGATCTCCTCGGCCGCCGCGTGCATGTGGTCGGCCCACGCCTTGCGCTGCTCGCCGGTGATCTTGAGCCCGTGGTGGACGCCGCGCATGACCTCGAAGCCGCCGCGCTGCTCCGTATGGAGTGGCGGGCCACCGAGGAGCTCGGCCAGCCACAGCGTGAGGCGCTCCGCGTGCTCCTCGCCCGGGTCCCGGAACAGCGGGAGCAGCAGGGGATCGGCGAAGACGCGCTCGTAGAAGCGCGTGGTGAGACGCTCGAGGGCGGGCAGCCCGCCGGCGAGTGCATAGAGGCTTCGATCCGCAGAATCGGGACGGTCAGATTCGAACTGACGACCCCGCGCTCCCAAAGCGCGTGCGCTACCAGGCTGCGCCACGTCCCGCTGCGGATCGGTACCGCTCGTGGGGGCTAGGCCCCCGGCACGGCCCGAAGGCCCTGGATTTCACGGATCGCCGCCAACTCGCGCAGCGCCTCGACCTCGATCTGCCGGATGCGCTCGCGCGTCAGCCCGAACTCGCGGCCGATCTCGTCGAGCGTGCGCGGATCCAGACCGTCGAGCCCGTAGCGCAGCTCGAGCACGCGGCGATGACGCTCCGGCAGGGCGTTGAGCCCCTCCTGCAGCGCCTCATGACGCAGCTGGTCGGAGACGGCATCCATCGGATCGATGGCCTCGCTGTCGGCCAGGAAGTCGGAGAACGAGGACTCGCCCTCGTCGCCCACCGGCTCCTCGAGGGAGATGGGGGAGCGGGCGGCCTTGCGCACGTCCAGCACCTGGTACAGCGGCAGCTTCGCCTCCTCGGCGATCTCCTCGTTCGACGGCTCGCGGCCGAGGCGCAGCATCAGCGTGCGCTCCGCGCGATTGATCTTCTGGAGGCGCTCCACGACGTGCACGGGCAGGCGGATGGTGCGGCTCTTGTCGGCGAGCGCGCGCGCCACGGCCTGGCGAATCCACCAGGTGGCGTACGTCGAGAACTTGAGGTCGCGGCGCCAGTCGAACTTCTCGACGGCGCGGATCAGACCGAGGATGCCCTCTTGGATCAGGTCCAGGAAGCCGAGGCCCTGGCCGCGGTAGTTCTTGGCGATCGACACGACGAGGCGCAGGTTGGACTCGACCATCTGCTGCTTGGCCTGCATGTCACCCTTCTCGACGCGCTTGGCGAGACGGATCTCGTCGGCCTTCGTCAGCAGGGGATAGCGGCCGACCTCGTGGAGGAACAGCTGCAGGGAGTCCGTGGTGCCCTCGTAGGCGAGCCGGCGCTCAAGCGCAGTGGGCTCAGCGGGACGGTCGTTGTCCTCGATGATCTCGATGCCCTCGGCCTCGATCATGCCCTTGACGGCATCCATCGCATCGGGCTCGAGCTCATGCTCGGCCAGCGCCTCGACGATCTCGCCGAAGGCCAGTGTGCCGCGCTCGTTCCCCACCTCGATCAGGCGCTGGTACTCGGGAAGCTCCTGGACCTCTTGCGGCTGCTCGACGATCATGCGGTTCCCTTTCGGCTGGTTCGGCGCGACGCGCCGGTAGACTCCTGCAAGCGCACTGGCGCTCCAGACCTAACGTACGACGGAGGCACCCTATTCCCCTGCAGGCCACATCGCTCTCGCTCGGGCCCTACGGGACGAACTGCTACATCGTCCACCCCGACGATTCGGCCGACTGCGTCGTGATCGATCCCGGTGAAGAGCCGGAGCGCGTCACCACAGCGCTCGCCGAATTGGGCCTGCGCTGCGTGGCCGTGCTCGTGACTCACGGGCACCTCGATCACATCGGCGCGGTCGGCGCCGTCGCCGGGGAGGCGACGTGCCCAGTCTATACCAGCGCTGGCGACCGGGATGTGGTCGCCCACATCAACGATCATCTCTGGCCCGGCTTCGGCCCGTACGTCGAGCACGAGCCCGAGGGCACGCTCGAGCCCGGCGTCCCGGTGGAGCTCGCGGGGATGACGATCGACGTCCTGGCGACGCCCGGTCACTACCCGCATTCGGTCGCCTTGGTGCTGACCGGCCCCGATGACTCCCAGCTGCTGGCCGCGGGCGATGTGCTGTTCGCCGGCTCGGTCGGCCGCACCGATCTGCCCGGTGGCGACTGGGACGTGCTCGAGCAGTCGATCGCGCTGCTCCTGCGCGAGGTCGATCACGATACGCCCGTGCTGCCCGGCCACGGACCCGTCACGACGCTGCGTCACGAGCTGGCCGCCAACCCCTTTCTGTCCGGACTGCGCGGATGAGCGACGAGTTCAACGCTCCCCGCGGCACGCTCGACTGGCTGCCAGCGCGCCAGGCCGCCCGTCACGCGATGATCGAGCGCTTCCGCGCCCTGTGTGAGGGCGCGGGCTATCGCGAGGCCGCCACGCCGGTGTTCGAGGAGAAGGCGCTGTTCTCCCGCACCGCCGGCGAGAGCTCCGAGGTCGTGGGCAAGGAGATGTACCTGTTCGAGGACCAGGGCGAGCGCATGCTGGCCCTGCGCCCGGAGTTCACCGCCTCTCTGATGCGGCTCTACCTCGGACACGGCCTGTCGCGCGAGGCCCAGCCCGTGCGGCTCTGGTGCGCCGGCTCGTGCTACCGCTACGCCGCCGTACAGCGCGGGCGCTACCGGGAGTTCACCCAGGTCGATGCCGAGGCGATCGGCTCGGACGACCCGGCCGTGGATGCGGAGCTGATCGCCCTCCAACTGCGCTGGTACGCCGCCCTCGGCCTCGACGGGATCGAGTTGCGCATCAACACCATCGGCGATCGCGGCGACCGCGAGCCCTATCTGGCCCTGCTGCGCGCCTACCTCGACGCGCACCTCGACGAGGTGGACGACGAGATCCGCCGCCAGCGTGATCTCAATCCGCTGCGCGCCTTCGACACCAAGGACCCCGCCTCACAGCGCGTGATGGCCGACGCGCCGAAGATCGCCGACCACGTCAGTGCGGCGGCGCAGGAGCACTTTGCCGCCGTCCGCGCCTTCCTCGACGCGCGCGACATCGCCTACGTGGTCGATCCGACGCTCGTGCGCGGACTCGACTACTACTGCCGCACGACGTGGGAGGTCGCCTGGCCCGAGCTGGGCGCGCAGTCCGGTATCGGTGGCGGCGGTCGCTACGACGGTCTCGCCGAATCGATCGGTGGCCCGGCCACGCCCGGTGTCGGCTTCGCCTCCGGGGTGGAGCGGGTGCTGCTGGCCCTCGAGGAGCAGGAGCGGCTGCCGGCAGGCGCCCCCGCCACGGACGCCTTCTTCGCCATCTTCGCCGACGCAGCGCGCCCCGAGCTCCACGCCCTGCTCGACCGCGCGCGCGACGCCGGCGTCGCCTGCGAGGCCGATCTGGCCGGCCGCGGCGTCAAGGGCCAGATGAAGCAGGCCGATCGTATCGGTGCCGCACGAACCGTCGTCTGCGGCGACGATGAGTGGGCGCGCCGCGTCTGCCTCGTGCGCAACATGAGCAGCGGCGAACAGGTGGAAGTTCCGCTCGACGAACTGGTCGAGCATCTCGTGAAGGCGAAGGGGTAGGACGTGACGTACAGGACCAGGCACTGCGGGGAATTCGCCGTCGAGCAGCTCGGCGAGGAGGTCCACGCCTCCGGCTGGACGGCCCGCCTCCGCGACCACGGGGGCCTCGTCTTCATCGACCTGCGCGACCGCAGCGGCATCGTCCAGCTCGTGATCGATCCCGAGCACGCGCCCGCGGCGATCGCCGTGGCCCAGTCGATCCGGGTCGAGAGCGTCATCCACGTCCGCGGCCGCGTCGTGGCGCGCAGCGCCGGCACCGTCAACCCGAATCTGCCGACCGGCGCCATCGAGATTCTCGTCGACGAGCTCGACGAGCTCGCGCCGAGCGATCCACTGCCGTTCCAGCTCGACGACGAGAACGTCGACGAGGCACTGCGCATCCGCCATCGCGCGCTCGACCTGCGCCGCGACGAGATGCAGCGCAACCTCCGAATGCGCTCCCAGGTGACGCGGATCATCCGCGACCACCTCGAGGCCCGGGGCTTCCTCGAGCTCGAGACGCCGATCCTGACGAAGTCCACGCCGGAGGGCGCCCGCGACTTCGTCGTGCCGGCCCGCCTGCACCCCGGCAGCGTGTACGCGCTGCCGCAGTCGCCCCAGCTGTTCAAGCAGCTGTACATGATGGCCGGGCTTGAGCGCTACTACCAGATCGCCCGCTGCTTCCGCGATGAAGCCCAGCGCGCCGACCGCCAGCTCGAGTTCACCCAGCTCGACCTCGAGATGTCCTTCGTGGAGCGCGACGAGATCCTCGATCTCGCCGAGGACCTGTACTGCCGCATCTGGAAGGAGGTCCTCGACGTCGACCTGCCGCGCCCGTTCCCGAAGCTGGCGCACGCCGAGGCCATGCTGCGCTTCGGCTCCGACAAGCCGGACCTCCGGTACGGGCTCGAGATCGCCGACGTTTCCGACCTCGTGCGCGATTCCGGCTTCAGCGTCTTCAAGGGCGCGGTCGAGAGCGGCGGCTGCGTCCGCGCGCTGGCCTGCCCCGGTGCCGCCGGCCTCAGCCGCAAGGACCTTGACGAGCTCGCCGAGTTCGCCAAGGAGTGGGGCGGCAAGGGTCTCGCCTACCTGCTGATCGAGGAATCGGGCGAGGTCCGTTCGCCGATCGCCAAGTTCCTCTCCGCGGCGGAGCTCGACGGGATCCGTACCGCTACCGGTGCCGGCCCCGGCGACGCGATCTTCCTCGCCGCCGACACGGAGCCGGTGGTCGTGCGCGTGCTCGGCGCGCTGCGCCCGCACCTGGCCGAGCGCTTCGAGCTGGCCGCGCCCGACGCCTGGTCCATGCTCTTCGTCGTCGATTTCCCCCTGTTCGGCTGGAACGAGGACGAGGGCCGCTGGGTGGCCGAGCATCACATGTTCACCGCGCCGCGCGCCGAGGACGAGGAGCGGCTCGAGAGCGATCCTGGCTCCGTGCTGTCGGAGGCCTACGACATGGTCATCAACGGCAGCGAGATCGCCTCGGGCTCCATCCGTATCAACCGCCCCGAGCTGCAGGAGCGGATCTTCCGCACGGTCGGCTTCTCCGACGCGGAGGCCGAGGAGCGCTTCGGCTTCCTCCTGCGCGCCCTCCACTACGGCGCCCCGCCGCACGGCGGCATCGCCCCCGGCATCGACCGCACCGTGATGCTGCTGGCCGGCACCGACTCGATCCGCGACGTGATCGCGTTCCCGAAGATCAGCGGTGGCTTCGACCCCCTGACGGACGCGCCCTCGCCGGCCACGGATGAGCAGTGGCGCGACCTCGGACTGCCGATCCCGCCCAAGCCCGAGCCGAAGGCCGGAACCACGGAGGACCAGGCATGAGCCGACCCGACGGACGAGAACACGACGAGCCGCGGCCGATCGTAATCACCCCGGGCTTCCTGCAGTCGGCGCCGTCGGCGCTGATCGAGCTCGGACAGACGCGCGTGCTCTGCACCGCGATCATCGAGGAGAGCGTGCCGCCGTGGATGCGCGGTCAGGGCCGCGGTTGGCTGACCGCCGAGTACGGGATGCTCCCGGCCTCGACCGGCCAGCGCAAGCAGCGCGACGCGACGAAGGGCCGGCTCGACGGCCGTACCGTCGAGATCCAACGGCTGATCGGGCGCTCACTGCGCGCCGTCGTCGACCTCAAGCAGTTGGGAGAGAACACGCTGTGGATCGACTGCGACGTGCTGGAGGCCGATGGTGGCACCCGCTGCGCCTCGATCACCGGCGCCTACGTCGCCGCGCACCTCGCCCTCGCCCGGATCGGTCGCACGGCCGCACTGCGCGACTCCATCGCCGCGATCAGCGTCGGCATTGTCGACGGCCAGCCGGTGCTCGATCTGCCCTACGTCGAGGACTCGCGCGCCGACGTGGACATGAACGTGGTGATGACCGGGGCGGATGGGCTCGTGGAGGTGCAGGGCACCGCCGAGGGCACGCCGTTCCCGCGGGCAGACCTCAACAGCCTGCTCGATCTGGCCGGCATCGGCATGATCTCCCTGCGCGCCGCGCAGCAGGCCGCCATCAACGCCGCGTGATCGAACGGATCCACCTCGCCACCGGCAACCCCGGCAAGGCCGCTGAGCTCGAGCGGCTGCTCGGCTGCCCCGTGCTTCCAATTGAGGGCTGGGAGCCACCCGTCGAGGACGGCGACAGCTTCCTCGCGAACGCCCGTCTCAAGGCGCGCGCTGGCGCGGCGCGCTGCCCCGGCGCCTGGGTGGTCGCCGACGACTCCGGCCTCGAGGTCGACGCGCTCGACGGCGCCCCCGGGGTACACAGCGCCCGCTACGGTGGCGACGGCCTCGACGACGCCGGCCGAACGGCTGCCCTGCTCGCCGCCGTCGCGGACGCGGAGGACCGCCACGCGCGCTTCCGCTGCGTCCTCGTGGCGATCGGGCCGGACGGTGAGGAGGTCGTGGCCGACGGCACGCTTGAGGGCACGCTCGCGCGTGCACCACGCGGGGCGGGTGGCTTCGGCTACGACCCGATCCTGATCCCGGCGGGCGACTCCCGCACCTGCGGCGAGCTGACGCGCGACGAGAAGAACGCGATCTCGCATCGCGGGACCGCGGCCCGCGCTCTGCGCGATACCCTCGGCCTGTGACGCGCCTCGCCCTTCTCGCGCCGCCCGTCGCCTTCGCGCTGGCGGGACTGCTCCTGCTCGCCGCCGCGCTCGCGACCGGCTCGGCCGCCGCCCTCGCCGGCGCCGTCCTGCTCGCCACGTTGCTGCTCGCCCAGGCCGCCGATCCGCCGGTGGGCAGCCGCAGCCCGCGGGGGCGCGCCGTAGCCCGGATGGGTGCCGCCGGCGTCGCGCTCGTCCTCGCCACGGTGGCGATGATCGCCGCCCTCGCCGCCGGCTTCGACCTCATGCCGCGTTGGCAGTGGACCGCCGCCGCCGGCGGGCTCGCCGCCCTGATCCTCTTGGTGCCCATTGCCCTGCTCGGCCGCACCGGCCTCGAGGAGCCTGTGGCGCGCAGCGAGCGCACGCTGTTGACCCGGGCCGCCGCCGTCGGCGCACTGTTGGGCGGCGGGATGCTGGTGGCCGGCTACGTGCTGCCTGCCTTTGCCGCCGCGCTGGCGGTCGCCTTCGCGTTGGTCGCGGCCCTCGAGGGCGTCGCGCTCGCCCGCCCCGGCGGGGCCGGCCTGCGGCGGCTGGCCAGCGAGCGCGAGAACGCCGCCGTCGACGCCGCGGTGGCCACCGGTCCCAGCGAGGTGATCGGACACCGCCGGGTTGTGATCCGCACGACGGGCGGTGCCGAGTACCTGTCACTCGAGGTGCTCGTCCGTCAGCGGCCCTCGGAGGCCCGCACCCAGGAGCTACGGGCCCAGCTGGAGCAATCGATCAAGGGCGCGCTGCCCGAGCTCGTCGTCAGCGTCCAGGTGCGCGTGGGCGAGCTGCCGCCGCCCGGCCCGGAGGATCCCACCCGCCAACTGGACGACACGCGCACGCTGCTGTTCGACGAGCGGGCGTCCCTGGGGGACGACGGACAGCCCACCGAGGTGTTCGACGACCGGCCCACGGAGCTGCTCGACGAGCAGCCGACCGAGGCGGTCGACGCGCCCGTGCTACCGTCAGCGCCATGGGAACAGCGATGACAGCGGACGCCGTGCTGGCCGAGCTGCTCGAGGTGTCCGATCGCCTGCGCAGCATCGTCCTCTGCGACGACGATGGGACCGTGCTCGCCGAGATCGGCGGCCTCGGTGCCTCGTCCATGGGGATTCTCGCCGCCGCCGACGACGCGGCCCGCCTGCTGGGCCGCCCGCCCGTTCAGCAGTGCGAGATCGGGCTGCCTGAGGCGCTCATCTTCGCCGTCCGCGAGCAGGGGCGTTCGGCGATTGCGATCGCTGATCCCGACGCCACCGCCGGTCTCGTCTTCTACGACCTGCGCCAGGCGTTGCGCGCACTGGCCGGAGCCGCCTGATGCGCCGCGCACTGGGCCTGCTGCTGACCACGTCCGCCGCTGTTGGCGCGGTCGTCCTGCTCCGCCGCCGCGCGCGCAGTGCGCCGCTGCGCGCCGATCTGTACTTCGCCGACGGCTCGATGCTCTCGCTCGACGAGCGAGCACCCGAGCTTGATGGCCTGATGCGCGCCGCCCGCGCTGCTCTGGGAGCCACCCGATGACCGATCTCGCCGACCGTATCCGCGCCGTTGCCTACCTCGAGGGCGACTTCGTCCTGCGGTCGGGGCGTCGCAGCAGCTTCTACCTCGACAAGTACCGCTTCGAGACCCAGCCCGACCTGCTGCGCGAGATCGGCGAGCTGCTGGCCGCACGCATCAGTGAGGTTGAGCCGGACGCCGTCCGCATCGCGGGTCCCGAGCTCGGGGCCGTCGCGCTGGCCGCCTCGGCAAGCATGGCCTCCGGCAAGCCGTTCCTGATCGTGCGCAGTGCCGCCAAGGACTACGGCACGTCGAATCGCCTCGAGGGCATCTTCGAGGAGGGCGAGCGCGTCGTCGTCGTCGAGGACATCGTGACGAGCGGCGGAGCCGCGCTGGACGCCGTCCGCAGCCTGCGCCAGGTCGGTCTGATCTGCGAGACGGTCGTCTGCGTCGTCGATCGCGGCGAGGGCGGGGCGGAGGCCATGACCGACGCCGGCGTGCGCCTCGAGCGCCTGCTCGACGCCGAGGCGCTTCGGCTCGGACGCTAGGCTCGACGTGCGGATTTGGCTCGGTTGAGCCAAACTTCTGCTGATTTGGCTTACTTACGCGGGTCGCTTTCCGCAAACCCGCACCGTTGAGCGAAGCACCGTCCGATGGGGGTGGTACCTTCGTGCCGTTCACACACGTCCTGGAGGAATTCAATGACCAAGGCAGAGTTCATCGATGAGGTTGCCCGCAAGACCGGCCAGAGCAAGAAGGATGCTGGCGACGCGGTTGAGGCAATGCTGAGCACGATCACCGACACGCTGCGGCGTGGCGGCGACGTGACGTTCACCGGCTTCGGCAAGTTCACCGTGCAGGCGCGCGCCGCCCGCACCGGCGTGAACCCCCGCACCGGCGAGAAGGTTCAGATCGCGGCCACCAAGGTGCCGAAGTTCTCGGCCGGCTCGCAGCTCAAGGCCGCCGTCAAGGGAGGCTGATCCGATAGGTCGCGGCCCTGCCGCGCCCGTTCGGCTCCACGGCCGCCCCATCCCCTCCGGGATGGGGCGGCCGTTTTTCGTTGGGGCTCCGACCCGCCCTGTAGCGTCCTTGCGATGACCCTGCCCTTCGGAGACCGTCTCGCCGCGAAGGTGGCCGAGACCGGTAGCGCGCTGTGCGTCGGCATCGATCCGCGCGGACCGTTCCCCGCTGATGTCCTGCGCGGACTCGCCGATAGCCGCGCGGGTCGGGCGCGGGCCGTCGAGCGCTACTGCCAGGGTCTGATCGAGGCGGTCGCGCCGCACTGCTGTGCGATCAAGCCGCAGGTCGCACTGTTCGAGCTGTACGGCGGCTACGGCCTGTCCGCGCTGGACGCCGTCTGCGCCACCGCCCGCGAGCACGGGCTGCTGATCATTGCCGACGCCAAGCGCGGCGACATCGCCTCCACGGCCGCCGCCTACGCGGAGGCCTGGATCGGGCTCCGTCCCGGCGAGAGCGCCCCGCTCGCTGACGCCGTCACCGTCAACGCCTACATGGGGCCTGACACCGTAGAGCCGTTCCTGGAGGTGGCAGATCGCCACGGTGCCGGACTGTTCGTGCTCGCCCGGACCTCCAACCCGGGGGCCGCCGAACTGGAGGAGCAGGCGCTCGCAGCGGGCGAGCAGGTCTGGGAGCGGGTCGCAGGCTGGATCGACGGCTGGAGCGCCGGGCGCACCGGCACGAGCGGTGTCGCGAGCGTGGGGGCCGTGATCGGCGCCACCGCACCGGCGGTCGTGCGCGTCGCCCGCGATCGCATGCCGTCGGCGCCACTGCTGCTGCCCGGGGTCGGCGCGCAGGGCGGACGCATCGAGGATTTGGCGCCCGCCTTCGAGCGGCATCCCGCCGGTGGCCTCGTGGTTGCGGCGCGCAGCGTGATCGAGGCCTGGCGGGACACCGACGGCGACTGGATGGCCGCGGTCGCCGAGTCTGCACGGGCCCACGCCCGTCAGGTCGCAGCGCTCCGGTAGTGGGCGAGCCCCACCGGCCGTCGCCAGCGTCTACAGTCCGCAGCAGGATGATCATCACCGTCACTCCCAACGCTGCGCTCGACAAGACGATCCAGGTCCCCAGCATGCAGATCGGCATGCGCCACCGCGGTGCCCACGGCTTCGTGGCTCCGGGCGGCAAGGGCATCAACGTGGCCCGCGCGCTGCTCCTGCTCCAGCAGCCGGTGATCGCCGCTGGACTCGCCGGCGGCGAGACCGGCGCGCGCATCCAGCGCGAGCTCGACGCCGAGGGCATCCTCAACGACTTCGTGCCGATCGCCGGCGAGTCGCGCAGCTCGACCGTGCTGATCGACCCGACCAGTGGACGCCAGACCGAGATCATCGAGAACGGTCCGAGCGTGACCACCGTCGAGCTCGATGCGCTGCTCGACCGGCTCGAGTACATCGCCCACGACGCCAGCGTGATCGTGCTCGCCGGCTCCCTGCCCCGCGACGCACCGGAGGACTGGTACGCCCAGGCGATCAAGCGGCTGCGTCGCACCGGCGCCCAGCTCGTGCTGGACTCCGAGGGCGAGCCACTTCGCCAGGGCGTCGCCGCCGAGCCGCACCTCGTCGCGCCGAACCAGCTCGAGGCCGAGGAGCTGGTCGGCCACGAGTTCGCCGGGGAGGCAGATCTGGTCGCCGCGCTCGACGAGATCGCCGACATGGGGCCGCGCAACGTGCTGATCACCAACGAGTCGGGCGCCTTCATGCTGCTGCGCGAGCACGGACAGGAGCGTCGCCTGCGTGTGACCATCCCGCGCGTCGAGGCGATCAGCACCGTCGGCGCCGGCGATGCCCTGCTGGGCGCCTACCTGGCTAGCCGCCGACGCGACGGAGCCCCGGACGACGCGCTGCGGCAGGCGGTGGCGTGCGGCTCGGCCAGCACCCTGATCGCCGGTGCGGGCGTGTTCGA
>CAJCBN010000358.1 GCA_903960645.1 uncultured Actinomycetes bacterium
CCCTTTCGTCGCATGGCAATGCATCTGCAACTCAGCCTCCCGGCGCCACGGGGCCATGCGACGAAAGGGTCTGACCCCTTTGTCGCATCCGAGCTGCGGCGCGCGTCCACCTGCCGCTGACGGCCGAGACACTCACTGCGCCAACCTCCGGCCGCCCCGCGCCCGCCGCAGCTCAGCCACCCAATCCGGCTGTCGCGTGCCCCAGGTCGTGCGGCTCCAGCCGGGCGGAAGGTCGTGGGCAGGGCGCGCGGTCAGCGCGTCGAGCTCCTCGGGGTCGACCAGCAGGCGGCCGCCGGTGCGGTGCGCGGGGAGGCGCCCCGCGCGCACCCAGCGGCGGATCGTCTCCGCGCCCCGACCGGAACGGACGGCTGCCTCTGCGATCGTGAGCACGGATAGATGCTACACCTTTCTGGAGAGATTGTGCGATTGCGGTGGACGCGGGGCTCTGACAGCGGTACGTTCCCTGCGTCCGAAGGCCCCGCCCCGGTAGGGGTGCTGCACGGCTCTCGGTCACTGTGATACCGTGCGCGTTCGCGCCGATGCCATGCCCGTGTCGTCGTGCGCCTACGCCCACCTCTCTTCCATAGGAGCGCCAGTGGCCTCTGCCAAGCCCCGCCCGAAGCGCCAGCGCCGCAACTTCTCCCATCTGGAGAAGACCGCCGCGGCACGGATCCTCGAAGTTCCGAACCTGATCGACATCCAGCGCGCCTCGTTCCGGCAGTTCATGGAGACGGGTATTCGCGAGGTCATCAAGGACATCTCGCCGATCGAGGACTACACCGGCACGCTCGCCGTTGAGTTTGGAGACCACGTCTTCGAGCCGCCGGCCGTGACGGAGCGCGAGTGCCGCGAGACCGATAAGAGCTTCGAGTCCGGCCTGTTCATGACCGTGGCGTTCGTGAACAAGGAGACGGGCGAGATCCGCGAGCAGCGGGTCTTCATGGGCAACTTCCCCCAGATGACGGACGCGGGCACGTTCATCATCAACGGCACCGAGCGCGTCGTCGTGACGCAGCTGGTCCGCTCCCCGGGCGCGTACATCATGGAGCCCAAGGATCCCGCGAAGCAGGTCTTCACGGCGAACCTGATGCCGCAGCGCGGCTCGTGGCTCGAGCTCGAGATCGACAAGAAGGGCCAGGTCTTCGCCCGCATCGACCGCAAGCGCAAGCTGCCGGTCACGACCCTGCTCCGCGCCCTCCCCGAGGTCGATGCGACCACGGGTGAGATCTACGACACGCACTCCGATGAGGGCATCCGCAATCTGTTCCGCGATCCCGAGACGGGCGAGCCGAACCTCTTCATCGACTTCACGCTCGAGAAGGACCCGGCCAAGACGCACGACCAGGCGCTGATCGAGGTCTTCAAGAAGCAGCGTCCGGGCGAGCCGCCGACGATCGACAACTCGCGGAAGTTGTTCGACACCCTGTTCTTCGACTCGAAGCGCTACGACCTGACGCGCGTCGGTCGGTACAAGCTGAACTCGCGCCTTGGCCTCTCGATCGACCCGGACGTCCGCGTGCTCACGCATCAGGACCTGATTGAGCTCGTGCGCCGCATCGTGCGCCTGCCGCTCATGCTCGGCGTCAACGACCCCGAGATCCGCGACTACGCCGACACGTGCCGCGAGATCGCGCGTAACGACGAAGTCGCCCGCGAGCTCGACGAGTACGAACACTTCGGCAACCGCCGCCTGCGCACCGTCGGCGAGCTGGTCCAGGAGGCGTTCCGCGTCGGCCTGTACCGCATGGAGCGCGTCGTCAAGGAGCGCATGACGACCGAGGACGTCGACACGATCACGCCGCAGACGATCATCAACATCCGTCCGGTCGTGGCCGCGCTGAAGGAGTTCTTCGGCTCGTCGCAGCTGTCGCAGTTCATGGATCAGACGAACTCGCTGTCCGGTCTCACGCACCGCCGTCGCCTGTCGGCGCTCGGTGCCGGTGGCCTGACCCGCGAGCGCGCACCGATCGAGGTGCGCGACGTGCATCCGACCCATTACGGCCGCATGTGCCCGATCGAGACGCCGGAGGGCCCGAACATCGGCCTGATCGGCTCGCTCTCGTCGTACGCGACCGTCTCCGAGTTCGGCTTCGTGCAGTCGCCGTACCGCGTGGTCAAGAACGGTGCGATCACCAAAGAGGTGCGCTACATCGACGCCTCCCAGGAGGAGCACGAGCTGATCGCGCAGTCCGACACGCCGATCGACGCCAAGGGCGCCCTGCTTGGTGATGACGGCCTCGTCGTCGTCCGCCAGCACGGCGGCGAGCTGGCGCAGGTCAGCCCGACCGAGGTCACGCTGATGGACGTCGCGCCCGAGCAGCTCGTCTCGGTCGCCACGGCCCTGATCCCGTTCCTCGAGCACGACGACGCCAACCGCGCCCTGATGGGCTCGAACATGATGCGCCAGGCCGTGCCGCTGCTCGTCTCCGAGGCGCCCGTCGTGGGCACCGGCCTCGAGGCGCGAGCCGCGGTCGACACCGGTGACGTGGTCGTCAACGCGCGGGCCGGCACGATTGCGAACGTCGACGCCAACTCGATCACCGTCAAGGCGACCGACGGCGGCGAGGACACGTACGAGCTCGTCAAGTTCATGCGCTCCAACCAGGGCACGCTGATCCACCAGAAGCCGATCGTCCTCGAGGGCCAGAAGGTCGCCGCGGGCGAGGTGCTGGCAGACGGCTCCGCCTCCGACATGGGCGAGCTCGCGCTCGGCAAGAACATGCTCGTGGCGTTCATGACGTGGGAGGGCTACAACTTCGAGGACTCGATCATCCTCTCGGAGCGCGTCGTCAAGGACGACATCCTCTCGTCGATCCACATCGACGAGTACGAGGTCGATGCCCGCTCGACGAAGCTGGGCGACGAGGAGCTCACGCGCGACATCCCGAACCGCTCGGAGGAGTCGCTGCGCGACCTCAACGAGATGGGCGTGGTGCGCATCGGCGCCGAGGTCGGCTCCGGCGACCTCCTCGTCGGCAAGGTCACGCCGAAGGGCGAGACCGAGCTGACGGCCGAGGAGAAGCTGATCCGCGCGATCTTCAAGGAGAAGGCGCGCGAGGTGCGCGATACCTCGCTGAAGGTCCCGCACGGCGACGGTGGCAAGGTCATCGACGTCAAGGCGTTCGACCGCGAGGCCGGCGACGAGCTCAACGCCGGCGTCAACCAGCTGGTCCGCGTCTACGTCGCGAAGAAGCGCAAGATCTCGGAGGGCGACAAGCTCGCCGGACGCCACGGCAACAAGGGCGTCATCTCCAAGATCGTCCCCGAGGAGGACATGCCGTTCCTCGAGGACGGCACCCCGATCGACATGATCCTCAACCCGCTGGGCGTGCCGAGCCGCATGAACATCGGCCAGATCCTCGAGACGCACCTTGGCTTCGCCGCCAAGTACCGCACCGACGACGACGTCAGCCCGCCCGAATGGGTGGCGACGCCGGTCTTCGACGGCGCGACCGTCGAGGAGGTCGATGACGAGCTCTACAACTGGATCCAGAAGCACCAGGATTCGCCCGTCAAGCTCACCCACAACGATGAGCCGGGCCGCCGCGTGTCGGGCAAGGTTCAGCTGTACGACGGCAAGACCGGCGAGCCGTACGACCAGCGCATCACCGTCGGCTACATGTACATCCTGAAGCTGCTGCACCTCGTGGACGACAAGATCCACGCGCGCAGCACGGGCCCGTACTCGCTCGTCACCCAGCAGCCGCTGGGCGGCAAGGCGCAGTTCGGCGGCCAGCGCTTCGGCGAGATGGAGGTCTGGGCGCTCGAGGCGTACGGCGCCGCGCACACCCTCCAGGAGATGCTGACGATCAAGTCCGACGACACGATCGGGCGCGTCAAGGCCTACGAGGCGATCGTCAAGGGCGAGAACATCCCCGAGCCGAGCGTCCCGGAGAGCTTCAAGGT
This sequence comes from uncultured Actinomycetes bacterium, assembly GCA_903960645.1. Classification (GTDB taxonomy): domain Bacteria; phylum Actinomycetota; class Thermoleophilia; order Gaiellales; family F1-60-MAGs149; genus F1-60-MAGs149. Next base: position 3,907 of record CAJCBN010000358.1, read on the forward strand.
GCTCCTCAAGGAGATGCAGTCGCTCGCGCTTGACGTGCGCCCGATGCGCTCCGACGGCCGCGATCTGGCTGCCGCCGAGGAGGACGATGAGCTGATCCGCGCCGCGGAGGAGCTCGGCGTCGACCTGTCCGCGGACCGCGTCCGCGGCGAGGGCGACGAGGCATCGGTCGACGAGGTCGACGTGATGGAGAACGACACCGACGAGGCCGCCGCGGATGCGACGCTCGACTCGGAGATCGACCTCGCGGCCGAAGCCGGCGATGTTGAAGACGAGGACGCACTGGCGCTCGGCGCCGGTGAGCCCGCTGACGAGGAGGGGGAGCTGTAGGGCGCCCCGGCGACCACCAGCACCCCACCCGCTAAGGAGACATTGAAATGATCGACGTCAGCGATTTCGACTACATCAAGATCGGCCTCGCGTCGACCAAGGACATCCAGTCCTGGTCGAGCGGTGAGGTCACCAAGCCCGAGACGATCAACTACCGCACGCTCAAGCCGGAGAAGGACGGTCTCTTCTGCGAGCGCATCTTCGGTCCCACCCGGGACTGGGAGTGCTACTGCGGCAAGTACAAGCGCGTCCGCTACAAGGGCATCATCTGCGAGCGCTGCGGCGTCGAGGTCACGCGCCAGAAGGTGCGCCGCGAGCGCATGGGCCATATCGACCTGGCCGCGCCCGTCTCGCACATCTGGTTCTTCAAGGGCGTGCCCAGCCGAATCGGCTACCTGCTCGACATCGCGCCGAAGGACCTCGAGAAGGTCCTCTACTTCGCCGCGCACATCTGCACCCACGTCGACGAGGAGGCCCGCGCGGCCGACCTGTCGGAGCTGGAGCGCAAGATTGTCGGCGAGCGCGAGGAGCTCGAGGCTGAGCGCGAGCAGGAGGTCGGCCGCGTCGCCGATCGCCTCAACCGCCGCCGCAAGTACATCGCGACGGGGTCCGAGGACGGCTTCGACGACGACGACGAGTACTGGGCCCGCATGCTCAACGCGTGGGCCGAGGAGCAGGGCTTCAGCCTGGCCGAGGATCGCCTCGCCGGTGGTGGCCTGCTCGCCGAGGTCTCGATGCAGTTGATGGACACGACCAAGAAGGTCGTTGGCGACACCATCCACCGCCTGGCTGTCCGCGAGGACCGCAACCTGACCGCCAAGGAGATCGAGAACATCAGCGGCGTCGCTGCCGATGCGATCGACATCCTCAAGGAGGAGATCAAGCGCGTCCGGGACGGCAAGGGCGCGCAGAAGAGCGCCGGCCGCCGCGTGCTCGAGCAGTCGTGCGCGTACCTCGCGGGCGACGACTCGGCCAAGGGCGCCGAGGAGCTGGCCGGCAAGCTGACTGCCGCCGGTCGCACCCAGAAGGAGCTCGACAAGTACCGCGCGCTCGGCAACGGCCTGCTCGCGGACGTCGTCCGCGCCGCGCCGGATGTCCCGGCCAAGGAGCTTGACGCCAAGGAGCTCGCCAACGACCTCTGCCTGAAGGCCTCCGGCAAGATGACGCGCGACGACCATCGCCGCATCGAGGAGTGGACGGCCAAGGTCGTCGAGATGCTCAAGGACGCCGAGCAGCGCAAGAAGGACGGCCACGAGCTGTACGACGAGCGTCTGCAGATGCTCGACGACGCGTGGCAGGTCTTCCAGACAATCAAGCCGAAGGAGGTCATCGGCGACGAGAAGGTCGCCCGTGAGCTCAAGGACCGCTTCGCCTCCTCGTGGGGCTTCGGCGAGTACATCGGACTCGGCATGGGTGCCGAGGCCGTGCGTGATCTCCTCGCCCGCGAGGACATCCCGCAGCTCGTCGACGAGCTCAAGGAGCAGATCGCGACCGGCAAGGGCCAGAAGCAGCAGCGCGCGATCAAGCGCCTGAAGGTCGTCTCCGCGTTCCACAAGAGCGAGCAGCGGCCTGACTGGATGATCCTCGAGGTCGTCCCGGTGATTCCGCCGGAGCTGCGCCCGATGGTGCAGCTCGACGGTGGCCGTTTCGCCACCAGCGACCTCAACGACCTGTACCGCCGCGTGATCAACCGCAACAACCGCCTCAAGCGGCTGCTCGATCTCGGCGCGCCGGAGATCATCGTCAACAACGAGAAGCGCATGCTCCAGGAGGCCGTCGACGCACTGTTCGACAACGGCCGCCGTGGTCGCGCGGTGACGGGACCGGGCAATCGCCCGCTCAAGTCGCTGTCCGACATGCTCAAGGGCAAGCAGGGTCGCTTCCGCCAGAACCTGCTCGGCAAGCGCGTGGACTACTCCGGCCGCTCGGTGATCGTCGCCGGCCCGCAGCTCAAGCTGCAGCAGTGCGGTCTGCCGAAGCTGATGGCCCTCGAGCTCTTCAAGCCGTTCATCATGAGCCGGCTCGTCGAGCGCAAGGCCGTGCCGAACATCAAGGCCGCCAAGCGCATGGTGGAGACGATGGAAGGGGACGTCTGGGACGTCCTCGAGGAGGTCATCACCGAGCATCCGGTGCTCCTCAACCGCGCTCCCACCCTGCATCGCCTCGGCATCCAGGCGTTCGAGCCCGTGCTCGTCGACGGCAAGGCAATCCAGGTCCATCCGCTCGTCTGCCACGCGTTCAACGCTGACTTCGACGGCGACCAGATGGCCGTGCACGTGCCGCTCAGCGTTGAGGCCCAGGCTGAGGCCCGGCTGCTCATGCTGTCGGCGCACAACATCCTGTCCCCGGCCAACGGGCGCCCGCTCGCCACGCCGTCGCAGGACATGGTCATCGGCCTGTACTACCTGACCTACTCGAGCATCGACGTGCGCGAGCTGCAGGCAAAGCTCGACGGCGGCGCCTCCAGCAAGGACATCGGCTCGCACGGCACGTTCGCGTCTGCGGAAGAGGTGCAGATCAGCCTCGACCACAACCGCGTGCCGCTGCAGGGTGCGATCATCCTGCGCACCGAGGAGGGTGTCCGCACGGTCACCACCCCGGGTCGCGCGATCCTCAACCACGAGCTCCGACTCGCGCTTGAGACCCAGCTGGGTCGCGAGCTCGACGAGGACGACGTGGCGTTCGTCGACACGGCCATGACGAAGAAGGAGATCACCGACTTCGTCACGACCCTGGTCGATCGCCACGGCCCGTCCGAGGTCGCGATGGTGCTCGACACGATCAAGGACCTCGGCTTCAAGTACGCCACCAAGTCCGGCGTGTCGATCTCGAAGAACGACATCGTGACGCCGCCGGAGAAGCCGCAGATCATCGCCCACTACGAGGGCAAGGTGAAGGCTGCGCACGACCAGTACCTCGACGGCCTGATCACGGAGCAGGAGCGCCACCGCAAGGTGGTCCAGCTCTGGAACGAGGCCACCGACGAGGTCGGTGAGCGCGTGAAGGAGAACTTCGGCGAGACGAACCCCGTCTTCATGATGGCCAACTCCGGTGCTCGCGGATCGTTCAAGCAGATTCGTCAGCTGGCCGGTATGCGTGGCCTGATGGCGAATCCGAAGGGCGAGATCATCGAGCGCCCGATCCGCGCGAACTTCATGGAGGGCCTGGACGTCCTCGAGTACTTCATCTCGACGCACGGTGCCCGCAAGGGCCTCGCCGACACGGCGCTCCGCACGGCGGACTCGGGTTACCTGACCCGCCGTCTGGTCGACGTGTCGCAGGACGTCATCGTCCGCGAGGAGGACTGCGGTACCGAGCGCTTCGTCGAGGTGCCGGCCTTCATGGACCGTCGCCCGACGTACGAGGTCCGCAGCAGTGCGATCGAGCGTCGCTCGGCCATGTTCGACGCGCGTCCGAGCGACCAGCTCGCCGGCCGTGTGCTCGCGCAGGACGTCGTGATCGGCGGTGGCGATTCGCTGCCCGCCGGTACGCCGATCAGCCGCTCGTTCGCGGCTGAGCTGTCGGCCGAGAAGGAGCGCCACATCGAGGGCGTGCTCGCGAAGATCGACTCCGAGGTCGGCAAGGCCGGCAAGGAGCCCGATCCGATCGCGCTTGCCAAGGCCGTCGGCCTGGACGATCTCTCCGAGATGTTCAAGCGCGAGAGCAAGGGCGAGGATCCGTACTTCAGCCTCGAGGCTGTGGACGACATGAAGAACCCGGAGAAGTTCCTCCGGCGTCTTGAGGAGGAGGGCTACCCGTCCTCGCCGCATGCCGACCGCAACGCGGAGGAGATCCGCGTGCTGCAGCTCCGCACCCTGGTGTGGGCACTGAACGAGAAGGTCGACGCGGAGTGCACCGTCCCGGTTCGCTCCGTCCTCACCTGCAACGCCGACATCGGCGTGTGCGGTGCCTGCTACGGCGTCATGCCGGCCACGGGCTCGCGTTCGGAGGTCGGTGACGCGGTCGGCATCATCGCCGCTCAGTCGATCGGCGAGCCGGGCACGCAGCTGACCATGCGCACGTTCCACACGGGCGGCGTCGCCGGCTCCGACATCACGCACGGCCTGCCGCGCGTCGTCGAGCTGTTCGAGGCCCGCACGCCGAAGACGCCGGGCGCTGTCGCCCACGTCGACGGTCGTGTGATCCGCCGCGCCAAGCTGACGGGCCAGTTCGTCTTCGTCCTCCCGCGCCGCGATGACATCGAGGTGCGCGAGGTCAAGGGTGAGGGCACCGTGATCTTCTACAAGGGCGAGCGCATGACGCGCTCCCTGCACGAGTGGCTGACCAAGGGCATTCCGTACTCGCGCTCCGCTGAGGAGATCGTCGAGGATGGCCAGATCGTGGTCCGCGGCCAGCAGATCGTGAACGGCGTCCTGTCGGCGCCGGATCTGATGGCGTCCGGTCTCGACCGCGCCACGCGCTACCTGACCGAAGAGGTCCAGCGCGTGTACCGCGATCAGGGCGTGGAGATCAACGACAAGCACATCGAGGTCATCGCACGCCAGATGACGCGCCGCGTGCTCGTCGACTTCCCGGGTGACACGGAGTACCTGCCGGGTCAGCTCGTCGAGGTCAGCGAGTTCGTCGCGAATCGCAAGGCGCTCGAGAAGAAGAAGACCAAGGTCAAGCGGACCGAGGTCCCGACCGGCGAGCAGCAGGTCCTGGGTATCACCAAGGCCTCGCTGGCGACGGAGAGCTTCCTGTCGGCCGCCTCCTTCCAGGAGACGACGAAGGTCCTCACCGACGCGTCGATCGAGGGCAAGACGGACAACCTGCTGGGTCTCAAGGAGAACGTGATCATCGGCAAGTTGATCCCGGCCTCGACGGGTCTCAAGCAGTACCGCAACATCGAGATCGAGCCCCGCGAGCCGTGGACGCCGGAGATCATCGGCGCCGTGGTGATGGACGAGGAGCTCGGCATCATCGGCGAGGAGATCGAGCCGATGATCGGCCTCGAGGAGCGCCTCGACGGCGACTCCGGCCTGGCCTAGTCACAGCGAGAATCAGGGCCCCGTCTCCCCGGCAGCTGCCGAGGAGACGGGGCCTTTTTTCGTTGGTAGGACCTGAAAACGGGTTCAGATGCGACAAAGGGGTCAGACCCTTTCGTCGCATGGCC
>CAJCBN010000359.1 GCA_903960645.1 uncultured Actinomycetes bacterium
AGGGGTTCCCGCGGGAGTACTCGGTCACGACAAGCCGACCGGTCCCCGATGAGAGTTGGATCGTGAGCGAGGCCTACAGCGTCGTCGACATCCAGGGAATCGGGGCCAAGCCCGTCACCGCACGCGTGACCACCACTGCGCCGCGCGGCGCGCTAACGCAGATGCCGAGCGGCGAGTTGGTCATCGACCTCAACGGGATTCCCGCGCTGCAGTCGATCAGCGCGCGTGGAGGAATCGCGACCGCCGGCCTGCGCGCCTCTGCCGATGCCGTCGAGACGATCGATGCGCAGACGCAATGGCCCAACGGGCTCGCGCCGGACGACAGTCACGGGCAGTTCATCGCAGGTGTGATCGGAGCAACCGCAGGGAACGGCATCGGCATGGCGGGCGTCATTGGCGATCAGACCGTGACGAAGGCGAACATCAAGCTCAACGGCGTTGTCACCTCGCTCGGCACTGGCAGTCTGCTCAGCATGCTCGAGTACGCCGAGTCGTCGCTGCGGGCGCCCGTGATCAACTTCAGCATCGGCGGGGATGCAACCACGAAACGCCCCGACCTGTTCAACGAGAACGTGACCTCCGCTCGTCGCAACGATCTGCTGCGTCAGGAGGACCCGATGCCGATTGAGCCCAAGAACTACCTGATGGGCAACGTCTCGGATGCGAGCAGGTCACTATTCGTCCTCGCCGCGGGCAATTCGGGAGCGGACATTCGGCGCCCCGTGGCATCGTTGGCGGCCATCATCGACCGAAACGTGGATACGTGGGAGGTGCAGCAGCAGGCCGCGGCGAATGCACCGGTCTCCGCCGCCGAGCGCGAGGCCTTTCGCAAGAAGCTCATCAGCGCGCTGAACGCGGGAACGTTGCCCATGCCGTTGATCGGCCTCAACCCCTGCCGCCCGAAGGGCATGGGCATCACACAGCGACCGGTCGGCATCGGCTCCCGCGCCAGCCAGAAGGGCGGATCCCTGTCGATGCTGCAGATGCCCGATGGGACCTTCGACCGCGGCAACATCCTCTGCGTCGCCTCGGCCGACTGGAACGGTGAGCTCTCCACGTTCTCGAACTGGGGCCCCGGCATCGTCGACGTCGCCGCACCGGGCAGCAACATCGTCGGCACCCTGCCGTACAACGGGTACGCGACCGAGAACGGCACGTCATTTGCAGCACCGATGGTGGCCGGCGTGGCCGCGATGGTCAACAGCGTGCTGCCGAACGCCCAGCCGTGGCTGGTCAAGTGCGCGATCTTGTCGTCGGCGACGTCAAAGCCGCTGCGGCCCGCCGACCCCACCAAGTTACCCTTCACGTACCTGACGCTCCCTGCCAACGGCAAGGAGCGGATTCCCTACCCGGACGAGAGTCCGCTGACCGTCAACGGCATGGTCCAGGCGAGCGAGGCGATCAGCGCGGCCCTCTTCCTCGATGGTCGCGTCCGCATTGCCCAGAACGGCTCGGGGTCGTGGCCGACCTGCGTCCAGAAGCGCGGCTTCTTCGGCGGCTGGAAGAACACCCCCGTGCTGGGATAGCGACCTGAGACCAGAGTAGGGGCCGAAGTTCGTGGCGCGCTCGCTCCTGACCTGTCCGCACGCACCCTGAGGATCTTGGCTCGGCGTTCCCGCCGCCCGGACTGGTGCCCTGCCAGTCCTGACGAACGTGAGCGTCGCGGCTAAAGTAATCCCGTGCACGAAGCGGGATTCAATCGACGGGGCTTCCTGCGGTTCACCGCGGGCGCGCTCGGTGCGATCATCGTCGCGCCGCAGCTGGTGATGTCGAATGCGCTCGCCCAGTCGGCGTCCTCCGGACGGGTTGTCACGGCGGAGGCGGCGGCGCTTCGGGTCCTCGCGAAGGCGCGCGAGTCGGTCACCTACGGCAGTCGCGGCGTCGGCGGTCTGATCATGGAAAACCGGACGGGGCGCGTGATCGCCGAGGGGCGCAACCGCCGCTATCGACCGGTCGCACTCCCCCTTCGAACCATTCCCGATGAGGTCCTGACCTGGGACTACACCGCGCACGGCGAGACCGGACTGATGAAGTGGTACTTCGCCAATCGTCGGAAGCTCCGGCTTCCCGACCCGGCGGACCTCACCGTCGTCACGACGCTCGATCCGTGCGCCATGTGCACGGGTTCGATCCTCGCGGCCGGGTTCAGCGTGGCGACGGTCGCGCTCGACCCGACGGGCGGGATGAACACCGATGGCAGCGGTGCGTATACGACCCTGCCGCCACGCCTGCGGCGCGAGGCCAAGGGCGCGTCAGGGCTGTACGCCATCGAGCAGCAACGGGCCTACCTCGGACCGGCTGATCTACCGCTGCGCGACACCGCGGTGACCGGCGCGACCGCCGATGCCTGCTCCTCCGTCTTCTTCGGCGCCCCGTCGCGGAGCCTGAACCCGTTCGACGACATCCCGGTCGAGAATCTCATCGATCCGCGCTCGCTGGGTGCGGGGAGTGCCTTCCGCGAGCGGACGCGGATGACGTGGCCGCATGCCTTCTCCATCCGTCTCGCCGATCCACGGCGGCCCACGGCGGCGCTGCGACGATTCCTCGAGGAGCTGAACCGGGCGACGCCCGGATCGACCAACGCGGTCGCGTTCATCGACCCGTTCGGCAATCTGCTGTCGGCGTCGGCCGACCACCCTGAGCGCGGGCCGATCGCCACGGCGTTCATGAACACCACGCAGGCCTATGCGCGCACGCGCTACGCGCTGTTCAACGAGGCTGCGACCCACGAGGACGCCAAGCGCACGCTGACCGCGCCGCGCGCCGGGGTCTTCGTCTGGCTCTACGCCCCGACGCCGGGCCTCGCGACGACGATCAAGGACCTCGGGGCCTACGGCTCGACCATCGGTCGACCAGCACCTGGCTCGTTCCAGTACTTCCTGCCGCCGCGCGACGGCACCATTGGGAATCTGATGGAGCAGATCGCCGCGCTGCCGCCGTTCTACACGCAGACGGTCACGATCGAGCCCGTCCAGGTCGGGTCGGTGACGGCCGCCCGAGCGGTGCGCCTGCCGCGCAGCACCGAGCCCGTTCCGTACCCCGCGTATCCGTGACGCGGGTACCCGGGCACGCGGGTCCGCCGCACGGCTAGGCCTCCGCGACCAGCACGGCGACGCCCGTGGCTGCCGGCGATCGCGCCCTGTATGGTCACTCAGTCTTGATGTCGTTCAAAGTTTCGGCGGTCGCACTGCTCACCCTCGTCTGCGCTCTCGGCGGCGCCATGGGGTCCGCTGAGGCGACGGTCGGATCGGCTGATCGGTCCCCTTCCCTCCCGCAGGCACTCGCCGGGCCGGCCACCGGCGTTGGCCTGGTGGCAGCCACGAGGAAGCGGGGCTCCGAGACGGCTGGTCGTGCCGTGGTCGTCATCGAGGGCGGCGGCAGCACGCACCCGTACACCACGCCATGGCGCGCGTGCGATGGCGGCCGTGCGGCCTACGTCGAGGGCCTCATCGCGGCTGGCCTGCCGGTGTTCACCGCCCCCGGCTTCGGGATCGCCTCCACGAGCACCGACGGACGCACGGGATGTCCGCGCCAGCCGCCGCTTGACGTCCAGTGGAACACCTCGAGCTACGCCACGCAGGCGGGGCAGGCCGTGCTCGGCTTCCTCGGCTATCTCCACGCCGCCTACGGCTACCGGACGTTCGACCTGGTCGGCTACAGCTACGGCGGGCTCGTCGCCCGTGCCACGGTCGCGGCCCTCCAGCAGCAGCCCGATCCCGCGTCGATGGCGCCCGCGTTTTCCTACGCGACCGCTGCGGTGCGTGCGGGCATCCGCATCCCGTCGATCACCACCATCAACTCGCCGCACCTCGGCTCGCCCACCTACGACGTGGCCGAGGACCCGGCCGCCTTCAGGCGTCCGGTGGCCGCAGCGTGGGGCACCCAGTTCGCCGAGGCCGGCATGGGCCTCTTCTCGTTCGAGCAGGTCGGCGGCGCCGGCGCGATCCACGTGCTGAAGACCGACGGGCACGCGAAGCCCAATCCTCAGAGCTGGGATGCCCAGCAGGTCGGCGTCCTCGATGACGTCGCGCTCACCCTGATCGCGGGCGACTACTGCGGCCGCTCCTGCGGCGACGCGAACACGCCGCCCGACGGCGAGCCGAAGGGGCGACTCCGCACGGATGGCACGGTGCCGGTCTACAGCCAGCTGATGCTGCCGTGCCCGGCGGCGTGTCCGGACCCGCCGGGATCCGTCTACCTCCCGCCGGGGATGCTGCCCGCCCGCGTGGTGCGCAAGACGTTTCCGACCGCGCACTCGACCTTCGTCACCAAGCGGCTGGGTCTCGCCGCCAACCTGTCGGTCGCGATGAATGCCCCGGCGATCGCGTACCTGGAGCGATCGCTGCTGTCGCGGTGGCGCGCGGCACGGGCGCCGCTCCTACCGCCCTCGTAACACCCGCCTAGGCGCAGGCGCACGGATTGCGGGCTCGCTCGCCGGTGGGGAACGACGGCGAGGCTGGCGCCGTCTCGGGCCACGCCAGCATGGCAGAGCGAGGTCATGCGCCTTTGGCAGCCGCCGACCTCGGCCCCGCTCAGACGAGCCGGCCGGTCTCGTCGTCAATCGCGCCGTTCATCACGGCAGCGAACTCCGCGTCGGTGAGCAGGCCGATCAGCCAGAGACCGCACGCCCCAGTGTTGACCGCAACGAGGCGCTCGGCGCGCTCACGGGTGGCGCGGTCCGCGGGGACGATGCCGGCAGCGGCCAGCTCGCGACCGAGTGCGGTCGAGTAGTCGAGCCAGCCCTGGAGGCGGGCCCGGCCCACGGCGCGCGCCTCTGGTTCGCCCTCGCCGAGCCGGAGAAATTCGAACCAGAGCACCAGCGTGGGGCGGCGGGCAGCGAGCTGCTCGGCCTCGACGGGCATGTAGGTGTAGGCCAGACGCGCCAGGGCGTCGATCTCTGGAGCCGCCGCCGGTGCCATGCGCGATTGCGCCACCTCGAGGTCGCGGGCGAAGGCGGCCCTGATCAGCTCGCGGATCGTGGGGAAGTAGTAGCGGGGCAGACTCAGCGATGTGCCCGCGCGCTCGGCAACCGCGCGGTAGTGCACCCCGGCGACGCCGGCCTCTGCGATCAGCGCGATCGTCTCGTCGAGGATCGCCGTGGCGCGGTCAGCAGCCGGGGCGTCGGCCGGTGCCTCTGGGGAAGCGTGCGGCGAGGACGATGAGCGCCAGTGGTCGCGGTCGTCGACCGCGTCGTCGAGCAGCGCAGCTGCGCGCTGCGGGGTGACCATGCCGACGAGCAGGAGTGCGCCGAGGCCGCACGACAGCGCCAGCAGGCGCGCGGCGAGCCGGGCGGCCGGCACGTCCGCCGGGATGGCAGCCGCGGACTGCCCGGCGGCCACAAGCTCGGTCAGGAGCTCCAGCGCTGCCTGCTCACCCGCGCGCACGCCCTCACGGAGGGGTGCATCGAAGATCGCGCGACGCTGAAATTCGAGCCGCAGGAGCCACGCGGACCGCACCCGCGCGGTGGGGCCTGCGAAGTCGCTCGTGAGCAGCGCGCGCAGCTGGTCCAGCGGGTCGTCGTCGGCGGCCTGCACGGCGGCCGCGCGTGCCGTGGCGAGGCGCTCGCTGGCACGTGCCTGCACAGCTTCGACGGCGGCGTCGAGCGACTCAAAGTAGTAGTACGGCGTGGCGATCGAGATGCCGGCCTCGTCGGCGAGGCGCTGCGCGCGGACCCCGTCGATGCCATCGCGCAGGATCACCGCCTCAGCGGCGTCGACGATCGCCGACCGGCGGGAACTGGTGGATTCGCGTTCGTCCGGTTTCACGAGAGAAGTGTGACGATTGATGCGGTTGTACCACGCACAGATCCGTGCAACTGCATGCTCTAGGAGCGCAACTGCGCGCGCCAGACGGCCTGGCGGTGATCCATCCACGCCACGACTGCCGCGTGCGGGTACGTCAACGAGGCGATCACCGCGAGGCTGACGGCGGCGATCTGCGAGGCGCCCGTGGCGGCCAGCGCGACGGCGATCAGGGCCACGCCGAACAGCGGCACGACGGTGAAGAGGAGCGCCTCGCGGTGGAACGCGATCAGGGCGGCCAGGTTGCGTCCCTGATCGAGCAGCGCGCGCTGGTGCGGCTCGTACGCCATCAGGCGCAGGATGTGCCGCGGCGAGTGCCAGACGAGGAAGTACATGCCGACAGCGAAGATCGCCGGGGTCAGCACGAAGAAGACGGTCAGGAGCAGCAGCTCGCCGATGTCGGTCAGGACGGCGCGGCGGAAGCGGGTGCGATTGTCGCGGACGCTCAGGCCGATCGCCGCGAGCACCACGACGGCAACCACGGCCAGGCCGACGAGGCGTTGCCCTACAGACAGCGTCAGCGTCGTGTCGCGCCCGAATAGCCCGAGCAGGTCGTCGAAGGCCGGCAGCGCCATGCTCGGATCGACGAGGATCGGCACCGCGATCGGCAAGAGCCCGCGCGCGAGGACGAAGGCGACGAGCGACGCGAAGGAGCGCGGGGCAGAGCGCCCGTTGACGTGCTCGCAGAACCACAGATCACCATCGCCCCAGTGCAGGATGGCAATCACGAGAAACAGCGCGAGTGCGAGCAGCGGTGCGATCCACCACAGGGCCATCAGCACGACGCTGGCGCCGGCGTAGCCCGCGACCAGCAGCACGAGCTCGCGGCGCGTCAAGGGACGCCGCAGCAGCCGGCCCGGCACGTGGTGGTCGACGGCGCCGTGCGCCATGCCGAGCAGCGGCAGGGACAGGAGCAGTGGAACCCACGCGAAGCGCTCGACGAGCGCGGGTGCGAGCAGCCCGAGCATGGCCGCCGCCGCCAGCGCGACGTAGGTCGGCAGGGTCCACGTGCGGCCCGGCAGCGTCATGCGCGTGCGCGCCCCCGAGCGACGCGCGAGGCGCCGCGCAGAAACGGCGGCTTCGGCAGCGCGGCAATCATGCCGAGTAGGTCGAGCGGCGAGGCCGCGTCCATCATGAAGCGCGCGAAGCGGTCGCCGGACAGGCGCTGGCCGAGCAGCATCAGGTTGCGCGAGAACACCGCCGGATCCTCCTGCAGCACCTCGAGGAAGACGCGATCGAGATAGGCGTCGAGCGGCCGGCCGACGGGCACCGGCGCGGGGCGCCCTGCAGCGACGCCGGCGGCGAGCGCCGCGACCTGGAGCTGGGTGCGGACGAAGGCGTAGCCGCTGGAGGGCCGGACGGCCCCGGCCGCCGTACCGACCGGGATCAGCCGCGCGGACGGCTCGGACGGGCGCCGCAGGCCGAGCATCGGGATCGACGCCGCCTCCTCGCGCTCGACCGTCCAGCTCG
>CAJCBN010000360.1 GCA_903960645.1 uncultured Actinomycetes bacterium
AGAGCATGTCGGGGCGCGTCACGACAGTCGTCGATACCGATGAGGCAACGGCTGAGGCGCCGAACCCGTTGGACGCCGTGACGTTGCAGCGCATGAACTTCATCACGTCCGCGGCATTGACGACATACGACGCCGTGGCAGCGCCGGTACCCGTCGCGTTGGCCCAGCCCGTCGAGCCATCGGCCGAGACCTGCCACTGGTACGCATAGGTGCTGATCGCCGGCACGGCGGCCCAGGTGCCCGTGCCGCAGGCGAGCGTCTCGCCGATCTTGATGGTGCCGGTCAACGCGGGCACCACACTGTTGGTCGGCAGGCCGAGCGTGATGCTCGTCGCCGGCGCCGCCGCGGCTGGGCCTGCCGTCGCGCCCACCGTCGTCGACACCGCATTCATGCGCAGCTGCGGGATCAGCGTGCCGGCAGGCGCACCGCCGGCAGTGGCATTGGTGAACGTGACGGTGTACGTCGTGCCGGTGCCGGAGACGGCCGATGCCACCCACGGCGAGGCAGGTGCCGCTGCACCGCTGGTGCCAGCCTGGGTGAAATCGGTGGTCGTGAGACCTGTCACCGCCTCAGAGAAGACGAGGCTGTACGTCGCCGAGGCGCGCGTCAGCGCCGGCGAATTGGCGACCGCGAACGACGTGACGGTCGGCACGGCTGCGAGCGCGTTGGGCGCAACCACCGCGGCGAGTGCGACAACAGCCGTGAAGGCGCAGGCGCGCAGGCCTCGGCGACGCAGCGGCGGGCGGGCAGCGCGGTGCGCGGCACCACGGGTGACGGGAAGGCTTCTCACACGTATCGAAACACGACGACGACCCGCCAAAAGACGGGTCTCCACCGACAGTTTCGCCTGTATTGGTGCCGAAAAACGGGCAACCCGCCAAACTCGCTACGACTGTATCGCCGCGTTATATGCAGGCTTCAAGCCGATGTTGGCGAGTGCGCGGCGGCACCGGTGAGCCAGCGCACACCTGAAGCCCCCCGTGCAGAGGGAATCAGCGCAACGAAACGGCGATATGCGCGCGAATCGCGGTGCGCATGCGCTCGGGTGTAACCGATTCCGGGTGCAGCAGCACGTGCAGGGCGAGACCGTCGATCAGCGCCGCGTAGGTGCGCGCCCACTCAGCAGCGTCGGTCTTGCGGAAGGCCTTGGCCTTGATGCCGGCCTCGACGGCCTTCTCCATCTGCCGGCGCCAGCCCGCGTAGAGCCGCTCGTGGCGCTCGGCGAGATCGGGCGTACGGGCCGCACGGGCCCCGAGCTCACCCCACACGCGCTGCTCGTCGGCGCGCTCTGGGGTATCCGGTACCGAGGCATCGCCGATGGCGATCAGCACCTCGGTCGGCGTCGTCGCGTGCTCGAGCTCGGCTGCCGTGCGCCCCGCAAAGCGCGAGGCGAGCTCCTCGAGGGTGGCTCCCAGCACCTGGTTCTTGGTGGCGAACCAGTGCGTGATCGTGCCCGTCGAGACGTCGAGCTCGGCCGCCAGGCCGCGCATGGTCGTGGCCTCATAGCCCTCGCGGGCGATCAGGCGGATCGCGCCGTTGACGATCTCGGTGCGCCGCAGCGCCTCGACGGACGTCCGAGGCATCAGCCCTGCTTCGGCCAGGCGGCGACGGCGTGCGTGCCGCGCTTGCGCATCTCGTTGACGAGCACGACCTTCTGGATCTCGCTCGTGCCCTCCCAGATGCGGTCGACGCGCAGGTCGCGGTAGAAGCGCTCGACGGCGTTCTCGCGCATGTAGCCGCGGCCGCCCAGCACCTGCACGCACGAGTCGACGACACGGTTGGCCATCTCCGAGGCGAAGAGCTTGATCGACGCGGCCTTGGCGTGCAGCGTCTTCGGGTCGATCGTGCCCTGCGTGATCTCCCACGCCACCTGGTACGTGACGGCGCGCGCCGCGGCGATCTCGGCGACGGCCTCAGCCAGCGGGAACGACACGCCCTGGAACTCGATGATGCGCTCGCCGAACTGCTCGCGCTCCGTGGCGTAGGCGAAGGCGTCCTCGAGGCAGCGCTCGGCACCGCCGAGGCAGCGCGCCGCGATCATCAGGCGCTCCTCCATGAACCACTCCTTGGTGAGGTTGTAGCCCTCACCGACCTCGCCGAGCACGCGATCCGCGCCGACCTTGACGTCGTGATAGCGGAAGATCGGATGCTCGTAGACGAAGTGGTGCATGTAGCGCGGGGTGCGGAATTTCTCCACGCCCTCCTGATCGCGGTCGATCAGGAACGACGTCGGCCCCTCGCCCGGGACGTCGGCCACGACGATCTGGTAATCGGCGACGTCACCGACGGTGACATACCACTTCTCACCGTTGAGGACGAACCCGTCGCCATCGCGCACAGCCGTGGTGGCAAGCACCGACGGATCCGAGCCGGCGTCGGCCTCGGTGATCGCGTAACAGGAGCGGCGCTTGCCCTGGATCTCGGGGATCAGGAAGCGCTCGCGCTGCTCCGGCGTGCAGTACTTGAGCACGTTGGCGGGGCGCCAGACGACGTCCCAGAGCGCGTTCGTCGAGCGCCCGAGCTGCTCCTGCGAGAGGACCTGCTCGAAGATCGTCATGCCCTGGCCGCCCCACTCGGTGGCCATGTTGACCGCGTTGAGCTTGGCGTCGAGGATGCCTTGGTACGTCGGCGCGAGCTGCTCGGGCGTGAGCCCGTCGTTCTCGTCGCAGAGGATTTCAAGCGGCAGCAGATGCTCGTCGCACAGGCGGCGGGAGCGCTGCTGGATCTCCAGCTCGCGCGCGTTCAGGGACAGGTCCACGGGGGATTCCTTCGGCTCGGCGCGCTAGACGCGGGGGAAGAGGGAGCGGGAGATGATCAGGCGCATGATGTCCGAGGTGCCCTCCCAGAGCTCCTCGAGCTTGGCGTCGCGCAGCCACTTCTCCGCCGGGTACTCGCGGGAGTAGGAGTAGCCGCCGAGCGTCTGGCAGCAGGCCCACGCCGAGAACCAGGCGGCCTCGGACGCGGCGAGCTTGGCCATCGCGGCCTCGGTCGCGAAGTCCTGCCCACTGTCGGCGAGCAGCGCGGCGTGGCGCACCAACAGGCGCGCCTGATCGATCTTCATCTTGACGTCGACGAGCCGGAACGAGACGGCCTGGTTGACGTGGATCGGCGCACCGAAGGCCTTGCGCTCGGTCGCGTACTCGACGGC
>CAJCBN010000361.1 GCA_903960645.1 uncultured Actinomycetes bacterium
CGCGTCACACGCCGGTGACGAATACGTATTCGTCACGCTGAGGCTGCCATTGGCCTCCCGAGGGGTGGTTTCATCATGCGGGACGGTTCATGACATGGTGGGCCCGGGCCCAGATTGTCCACGTGCCCGGCGCGCCCCGATCCAGAGCCCCGCCTCTGGCCCCTTACGGGACTATCCACGCGTGCCCGCACGTTGTCACCGGCATGCAGATCGGTCTCTACAACTTCGGCGATTCGATGCCCGATGCCGCCACCGGCGAGCAGATCGATCAGGGCACGCGCATCCGCAACGTGCTCGAGGAGATCGAGGTCGCCGACGCCTCCGGCCTCGACGTGGTGGCGCTCGGCGAGCACCACCGCCCCGAATTCGCGATCTCGTCGCCCACGACGGTGCTCGCAGCAGCGGCCACCCGCACCGAGCGCATCCGCCTCTCGAGCGGCGTCACGGTGCTCGGGTCCGAGGATCCGATCCGCGTCTACCAGCAGTTCGCGACGATCGACCAGATCTCGCGCGGACGCGCCGAGGTGATGGCCGGTCGCGGATCGTTCATCGAGTCGTTCCCGCTCTTCGGCCAGGACCTCGGCCAGTACGACGACATCTTCGCGGAGAAGCTCGATCTGCTCCTCAACGTGCGCGACAACCTCGTCGTCACCCACACGGGCGCGCACCGGCCGTCGATCGACGCGCGCGAGGTCTACCCGCGGGCATTCCAAGAGCAGCTCCCGGTCTGGCTCGCGATCGGCGGCACGCCCGAGTCGGCCGTCCGGGCCGCCGACCTCCGGCTGCCGCTCGCGCTCGCCATCATCGGCGGCGAGTTCCGGCACTTCGAGCCGATGACGCGCCTCTACCGGAAGGCCTGGGCGGAGTTCGGCCACGACCCGGCCACGCTGCAGCTCGGCATCAACGCCCACGGCTTCGTCGGCGAGTCGACGCAGGAGGCGCAGGACCTCGTCTACCCGACGTACCAGGCGATGATGAACCAGATCGGACGCGAGCGCGGTTGGCAGCCCCGCGGACGCGACCACTACGACCACGAATGCGCCCCCGGCGGCGCCCTCCTGATCGGCTCGGTCGACGACGTCGTCGAGAAGCTGCTCGACTACCACGCGGTCTTCGGCAACACGCGCTTCCTGATCAAGATGAGCGCATCGCCGCTCCAGCACGAGGCGACGCTGCGCAGCATCGAGCTGCTCGGCAAGGAGGTCGCGCCGCGCGTTCGGGCCGAGGTGGCCCGCCGCGACGTCGCCGCCGCGGCAGGCCTCTAGGCGCGACCGCCTAGGCCGGCTCGACCGCCAGCCCGAACGATCCGCGGATCATGTCCAGGAACGCGGCGTCATCAAGTGCGGCGCGTGCGTCGAGCGTCGCGATCGCATCTGCACCCACCACGTAGCGCAGCTGGCTCGTCCCATCCGTGGCGGCACCGAAGATCGTCTCGGCCACGCCAGCGGCCGTGCCGAGCTCCTGCGCCTGGAGCGCGGTGAGCGTGGCCAGCACGGCATCCACGGTCGGCTGATACGCGCCGCCGGCAGGGTCGAGGCTGAGCACGAAGGATCGGCCGGCGAAGTCCGTGTCACAGAAGCCCGGCTCGACGATCTTGACCCCGATGCCGAGCGGCGCGAGCTCATAGACCAGAGCCTCGCTCAGCCCTTCAACGGCGAACTTGCTCCCGTGGTAGAGCGATCCGAGGGGGAAGGTCATCTTCCCGCCGACGGAGGAGATGTTCACGATCACTCCCGAGCCGCCCTCGCGCATGACGGGGAGCACCGCCTGCGTGACCTCGAGCAGGCCGATGACGTTGGTGTCGAACTGGCGCCGGACCACCGCCATGTCGGTGCTCTCGAGCGGACCGTAGGCACCGAAACCCGCGTTGTTCACCAGCACGTCGATGCTGCCGAAGGCCGCCTTGGCCTCCGCCACGGCCTGCCCGATGGACGCACTGTCGGTGACATCGAGACGCGTGACGATCGTGTTCGGCAGCTCCGCGAGATCACTGCCATCAGCGGGGGAGCGCATCGTGGCGACGACGTTCCACCCCTCGGACTGGAAGCGCTCGGCGGTTGCACGGCCGATGCCGGTCGAGGATCCGGTGATGAATACGGTTCGGGTCATAGGGACTCCTTGGCGCGAGGGACGGGGGAGCAACTGTAGGCTGTGGACCATGGTCCACAGTCAAGTGACGAGCGCGCAGGAGCCCGTGCTGATCGGGGAATTCGCGCAGGCAGTCGGAGCCAGCAAGGACACGGTGCGGTTCTACACGCGGCTCGGGTTGCTGCAGGCCGGGCAGCGATCGGCGGGGCAACGCGCGTACGCGACCTACGCGGAGGATCAGGCCGAGCGCTTCGCCTTCATCGAGCAGTGCAAGGCCCTCGGCTTCACGCTGCAGGAGATCGGCGAAGGGCTGCGGGAGCGCGACGAGGGTTCGCTGACGGCCCTGCGACAGCAGGAGCTCCTCGAGCAGAAACTGCGCTCCATCGAGGAGCGGATCGAAGCGCTCCGCCATGCCGAGGGCAGGCTGCGCGCCAAGCTCGAGGGCCGACCCAGCTGAGCGGAAGCGCGCGCTCCCGCTGACGGCAACGGTGCGCGACCGGGCCGAGCAGACGGCAACGTGCTGCACCCACGGCCGTAGGTGCGCTCGAGCTCAGCCCGTCGAGCCGTGCGCCCGCCAGGAGATCAGATGACGGCCGAGCACCGGCGAGGCACTGGCCGCGAGCCAGGCGGCCTCGTGCTCGGCGTCGTCGCCCTCGAGTCCGAGCACGTCCTGCATGATCGCGAGCGCAGCCCGCCGACGCGTGCTCAGGACGAGTGCCGCGCTGGTGCC
>CAJCBN010000362.1 GCA_903960645.1 uncultured Actinomycetes bacterium
CGATCAGCACGATCGACACGCCGAGCGCCATCGTCAGGCGGGTGCCACGGCTCTCGATCAGGCGGGCCGCCAACGGCGAGACGGCGATCATCGTGACGCTCAGCGGCAGCGCCGCGACCCCCGCCTCGAACGTCGAGTAACCGAGCACGTTCTGCACGTACTGCTGCCCGACGAACATCGAGCCGATCAGCGTGCCGAAGACAATCAGACCGGTCAACGCCGCGACCCAGAAGATGCGGCGCGACGCGAT
Organism: uncultured Actinomycetes bacterium; assembly: GCA_903960645.1. Lineage (GTDB taxonomy): Bacteria > Actinomycetota > Thermoleophilia > Gaiellales > F1-60-MAGs149 > F1-60-MAGs149. Next base: position 251 of record CAJCBN010000362.1, read on the forward strand.
TGCGAGGTCGAACAGCGGGTTCACGGCCCGCTTCTGCCGCCAGAAGAACAGCAGGAAGACGACGGCGCTACCGGCCAAGAGCACGAGGCCCGAGGGCACCTCCGCCGGGGTGGAGACGAAGTGCAGGCCCAGCGTCAGCAGGCCGATCGCGAGTACGGACAGGACGCCGCCGAGGTGGTCGACGGGGCTGTCGTCCTCGCCGAGCCGGCGCGGGATCACGAAGATGGCGAGCACCAGCGCAACGGCGGCGATCGGGACAGTCAGGATGAATGCGGATCCCCAGCTGTACTGCTCGAGCAGGTAGCCGGCGATGGCGGGTCCGATGGCCGATGCGCCGCAGCCGATGCCGGTCCACATCGCGATCGCACGCGTCTGCCGTTGCCCCTTGAACAGCGCCACGACGATCGACAGCGTCGTCGGGAACGCCATGCCGGCCGCGATGCCACCGATCACGCGCGCAGCCACGAGCACCTCGGTGTTGGGTGCGTAGGCGGCGAGCAGCGCCGCGGGGATCGACAGCGCGAGCCCGCCGAGCAGCATGCGCCGACGGCCGTAGCGGTCGGCGACGGCGCCGAGGTACAGCACCGACGCCGCCAGGCCGAGCGTGAAGCCGACGGCGATGAGATTGAGGGAGACCTGGGTCGCCTGGAGGTCGCGGCCGATCGTCGGCAGCGCGACGTTGGCGACCGAGAGGTTCATGTTGGCGACGGCCGCGCCGAGGATCAGCGTGGCGAGGATCGCGGCAGCGCGCGGCGGTGCCGCGGACTGCGGCGCGGCCATGGTGCTCACCGGCCTGGCTTCTCGTCGTCCTCGGCGACGATGCGGCCGTCGGCCGCGGCCGCGGCGAGCGCCGCGAAGTCCTGCTCGTTGCGGTCCGCGTAGGCCATGGCGAAGGTGGTCAGCGCCTCCTCGAAGCGCGCGGACGAGCCGAGGTACGCGGCGATCGCAACACGGTCGCCAGAGCGCGCGTGCGCCTTGGCGAGCGTCCAGGCGCAGAGCGTGCCGTAGCGCAGCAGCGTCCGCTCGTTCAACTGCTCGATGTCGGCCGAGCCCTTCCAGTCGCGCAGCTGCCGCCAGTAGTAGTGACGCTTGAGGGGGCCGGTCGCCCAGCCGAGAAAGGCGTCGCTGGCCGACTGCATCAGGCGTTGGCCGGCGACGACGCGCTCGCCGTGGTGGGCGTAGTGAGACACCGACAGGTAGGGCTCGAGCACGGAGCGACGCGCCTCCTTAACCTGCAGGAACAGCAGGTCGTCCTCGTCGGCGCCCTGCAGGAGCACGATCAAGCAGCGCGTGCCGACTGAGCCAACGCCGACGACCTTGATCGCCGCGTCGACGTACGTGTAGCGGTCGAGGAGCGCCTTGACGTCGTCGCGGACGGAGGAGCGGTAGTCGAGGAAGACCTGCCGCACCATGTCGATGGGATTCTCACCAATCTGCTCCGCGAGGTCGTCGAGCGGGACGATCAGTGGCGGATCGGCCACGATGCGGCGCTTTCCGTCGACCACGCGGGTGAAGCGCGAGACGGCCTGCAGGTGGTCTTTGCCGCGGGCGCGATCGGCGACGCTCGCGGCGTAGTCACGCCACTCGGCATCGGCGACCGTGCCGAGCGCGACGTCGACCTCGAGCTGCGCGTGCCACGTCTCGAGCGCGCTCCGCTCGGCGAACTCGCGCATCGCGGTGCGATACCGCTCCGCCGTCGCGTACGCGATCTCACGCTGCTTCTTCGGCTTGAAGCCGCGGTCGCGCGCGGCGACGACCATGCTGGCGACGAGGCGCTTGACGTCCCACTCGAACGGGCCGGGCAGCGTCTCGTCGAAGTCGTTGAGGTCGAAGACGAGGGCACGCTCGGGCGAGCCGAAGACGCCGAAGTTCGAGAGGTGCGCATCGCCGCAGAGCTGGACGTCGAGCCCGCTCAGCGGCGACTGCGCAAGGTCGCGGGCCATCAGCCCGGCCGAGCCGCGATAGAAGGTGAACGCGCTGCGCAGCATGCGGCCGTGGCGGATCGGCACGAGCCACGGGAGGCGATCGACGTCGGCGTCCAGGGTCAGCGCGACGGGATCGCGATCGGCAGTCGCAGCGGCGAGGTCACCGAGCGCGGCGAGCGGCAGCCGCTCGCGTACGGCCTTGCCCCGTGCGCGGCGCTCCGCGCGCGGGGCGTGCGTGGGCCACCCGGTGCTGCTCTCTTCTGTCATGCGAGCAGTCTAGGTGGCACCGCGTCCGGCCGAGCGCCGATTAGCATGCATCCATGGCGATCAACCCGACCCACGCGCTGCGCCTCACCTACTGCGTCCCCTGAGGCGCGACGCCGTACGCCGCGAGTCTCGCGGCGAAGATCATCAGCGGCTGGGGGCCGATCCTCAGCGAGCTGACGCTCGTACCGGGCACCGGCGGTGTCTACGACCTCGCGTGCGACGGCGTGCAGGTGTACTCCAAGCACGCGCTGGGACACAAGAGCTACCCCGCCGATGACGAGGTGCTCACGGCGCTGCGCGCGGTGATCGGACCCGAGGTCCTCTAGCCGCAGTGCGGCCCGGGCTGCTGGTAGACGTTCTCCTGACGGGCCGGTACGGATGACACAGAGGGGTCAGACCCCTTTGTGACAACCCAACTCGTAGGCCGCCACCGATCGGCTGCGGCTTGTCACGGAGGTCCGGGGCGGCTCGCCCCGGACCGCTGCTCGAGCGGGTTGGCTCAGTCGGGCATCGGGCCGACGTAGTCGACCTGGGGGCGGATCAGGCGCGGGAACTGGATCTGCTCCAGCATGTGTGCCGTCCAGCCCGCCGTGCGCGACACCGCGAACGTCGGCGTGTACAGGCCCGGATCGAGCTTGATCGTCTCCAACACGGCGGCCGCGTAGTACTCGACGTTCGTGTAGAGGCGCTGGTCGGGCTTGTACTCGTGCAGCAGCTCAAGGGCGGTCGTCTCGACGTGGCGGGCGAGCGCGAGGCGCTCATCGTCCTCGCCGAGGCGCTCGGCGACCTCGCCGAGGGCGCGGGCGCGCGGGTCGTACGTCTTGTAGACGCGGTGCCCGAAGCCCATCAGGCGCTCCTTCTTCGCGATCTTGTCGCGCAGCCACGGCTCGGCGTTCTCCGGGGTGCCGATCTCGTCGATCATCGAGGAGACGTGGCTCGGGGCCCCGCCGTGCAGCTTGCCCTTGAGCGCGCCGATCGCGCCGACGAGGCCGGAGCCGATGTCGGAGGCCGTCGAGACGATCACGCGGCCGGTGAACGTCGAGGCGTTCATGCCGTGCTCGGCCGTCAGGACGAGGTACGCGTCGAGGGCGCCGACCTGGGCGTCCGTCGGC
>CAJCBN010000363.1 GCA_903960645.1 uncultured Actinomycetes bacterium
CGGCGAACCGTGCGGCTCGGATACGCGCGCCGTCCTCGATCCACGCGATGACGACCTCACCCGCCGCGGTGATGGCGAGCGACTGCGTGGACGCGGCGGCGCCGGGATCCGACAGTTGCACCGGATCGCCCCAGCGTCCGTCGACGTAGCGGGCGACCAGTAGCTTGGGCCCACCACCCGTCATGTCGCTCATCTCGATGGCGGCGTGGCCGTCGCCCGCCGCGACGAGCTTCCCGGGCTGCATGAGCGACGTGGCACCGCCGATACGCACCGGCGTCGACCAGGCCGTCCCGTCGTACATGGCCACCTCGGGCCAGTACGGCGCCAGGCCCGTGGTGATCGAGGTCCACGCGACGAAGCCGCGACCAACGTCGTCGTACGCAGCCTGGGGCCACATCTGCGCACGCACAGAATCGCCGAACCGGTCGGTGTCAGCCCAACGGGCGTGCGCCGGCGGCACGATGAGCAGGAGCAAAGCAACGGTGATCACGGCGCGGCGCACGGCGAAATGGTACTGCCCGAGCAGGGGCTCACCGCCCCGTCCCTGTCGCCTCCGGGTGCTTCCAGAGCGCCTTCATCCACGGTGGCGTCGCGGCTGGGTCGTAGCGGAAGCGCAGGGCTGGGGCTGTGTCGGCCGCGACCAAGGTGAAGGCGTTCCAGGGGAGGCGGGCGAGATCGCCGTTCCAGCGGTCGAGCGGCATGTCGATTCCCTCCCGGGCGAAGCCGTTCGCATGCGAGCCGGCGGCGCGGTAGATGACCGGGTGCTCGGCGATCGGGCGCCAGCCCGGATCGGCGGCAAACGCGACACCACCCGCACCCGCCGCCCAACCACGGGCCGAGCCGACGAGGCCCTGGTGCGCCGTCACCCGCGCGGCCGGCTCGCCGCCGTCGGGAATGCGCACGATCATGCCCTCCCAGTCGTCGCGGTGGTATCCACGCAGCTCGGGGATCGGCGCGTGCAGCGTCTTCGAGTCGGGGTAGTAGAACCAGTACTGGATGTACGTCGCGCCCGGACGCCGCACCAAATGCGTGAAGATCGCCGGGCGGCCCGTGCCAAGCGCCGCACACCACGGCTTGCGGCAGATACCGGGATCCGTTGGCACCGCCGCGTCCTCGCCGTAGCGATCGCGTTCGAGGATCATCGTCGGGACGTAGCGGCGAATCAACGGGCCGTACGGATCGCTGCGCAAGGCCCAGCGATCGTCACGGCGCTCCGGGCGATGCCCCGGAATCGACTCGATCAGCTGTCGACGCACCGAGCCACCATCGGCTCGCGCCGCGATCGCAACCAGCAGCGTCAGCCCAATCACCACACCAAGCAGGACGAGGAACTCGATGGTGGACTGCCCGCGTCGCATGCCCGCACCGTGCCGAACATGAGCGAACCGGCGAGCGACGCGCACGGCACACACCCACGCGGTCGCGCACGAGAACCGAACGCGTCCGCGCGCCCGGAGCGCCCGAGCCGCGCTACATCATCGTCGGCTCGGCCGGTGCTGTGACGATGCGGCCGTCGACCCAGTCGGCGTTCGCGTGGA
>CAJCBN010000364.1 GCA_903960645.1 uncultured Actinomycetes bacterium
CGTGGTACCGCGAAGCGGACGATCGTGCAGTTCGTAACGCTGCCGCGCGTCGCCTCGTAGGCGCAACCGCCGGGGCGTTCCCGGTGCGACACTTCACGCGTGATCTACCTCGACCACGCTGCCACGTCGCCGCCGGATCCGGCGGTCGTCACGAAGATGCTGCCGTTCTTGACGGGGCGCTTCGGCAACCCGTCGGAGCCGCACGCGCTCGGGCGGCAGGCGCGTGCCGATCTCGATGAGGCGCGGGCGGGCATCGCCGCCGCGCTTGGTGCGCAGGCCGATGACGTGATCCTGACCGGTGGCGGGACCGAGGCCGACAACCTCGCCGTGCTCGGCCGCTGTCAGGGAGCGTCGGGGCGCATCGTCATCAGCGCGCTCGAGCATCCGGCGGTGACGCGTGCCGCCGAGCACCTCGCCGCGCACGGCTGGACCGTCGCGATCGCGCCCGTGCTCGCCGACGGACAGCTCGACGTCATGGCCTTTGGCGAGCTCGTGCGGCCCGGCGACGCCCTGGCCTGCGTGATGGCCGCGAGCAACGTGACCGGTGTGATCCAGCCGCTGGTAGAGGCTGCGGCGATCTGCGCGCACAACGACGTACCGCTGCACATCGACGCCGTGCAGGCCGCGGCCGGCATGGACCTCGACGTCGGGCTGCTGCCCGGCGACGTCACGCTGGCGGTGGCCGCGCACAAGCTCGGCGGCCCGCGCGGTGTGGGTGCTGTCGTGGGGCCCGGCGTGCGCACGCTCGAGCCGATCAGCCACGGTGGCGGCCAGGAGCGTGGTCTGCGCTCGGGCACCGAGAACCTGGCCGGCGCCGTGGCGCTCGCCGAGGCGCTCCGCATCCGCCAGGGTGAGGAGGCACCGGCCGAGCGCGAGCGCCGTGCCGCGCTGCGTGACGACCTCGAGCAGCGGCTCGCGCTACCCGTGGCGGGCGGGGCTGCCCAGCGCCTCCCCGGCCATGCACTGCTCCTCACCTCGTACCGCGGCGACACCGTCGTGCGCCTGCTTGACGAGCGCGACATCGCCGTCTCGGCCGGCTCGGCCTGCGCCAGCGGCGACCCGCAGCCCGACCCCGTACTCGGCGCGATGGGTATCGACCAGACGTTCGCCCGCGGTGCGGTGCGCGTAACGCTCGGGCCGACCACGACGCCCGAAGAGATCGACGCGCTCGTCGCCGCCTGGGCAGAGATTGAGCCGGGCCTCGACGCGGCCCGCGAGGCGTCGGCATGATCGACCTCTCCCGCGCCGGCACGATTGAGCACCCCGACGGCGAGGGCAGCGCCGGCGGTGGGCGCTGCGACGACCGCGTGCGTTTCACCCTGCGCCTCGCAGGTGCGCAGCTCGCTGAGGTCCGCTTTGGTGCCGACGCCTGCGCCTCCACGACCGCGGCCACCGCGTGGCTGGCCAAGGTGGCGGAGGGGAGAGGGCTGCTCGACGCCGCGCGGCTCGGTCTCGCCGACGTGGTGGCCGGCACGACGATCGACTCGCCCGAGTGCGCACTCACCGCTGTGGATGCGTTCCACGCCGCCCTCGGCGATGCCGTCGTGCGTGGCGCCTCGCTGGCAGCTGACTCCAACCGTGTGGGCATCGCGATGAGCGGCGGCGTCGACTCCGCGATGGTGCTCACCGGCGCCGTCGAGGAGGGGCACGAGGCGGTCGGACTGACGCTCCGACTCTGGATCGACCCGTTGGCACCCAACCCCGAGCGCGCCTGCTGCGCGCCGAGCGCCGTGCGGGCCGCGCGCGATCTGTGCCACGCCAAGGGCATGCCGCACTTCATGCTCGACCTGCGCGAGGACTTCCGCGCCGCGGTCGTCGACCCGTTCGTAGCGGGCTACGCCGCGGGCGAGACGCCCAACCCGTGCGCGACCTGCAACGGCGCCTTCCGCTTCGACGCCATCGATCGCATCGCCACGCAGCTCGGCTGCAGCCAGTGGCGCACCGGCCACTACGCCCGGCTTGTCGAGCGCGAAGGTGCGCTGCTGGTGGCGCGCGGTGCCGATCCCGATAAGGACCAGTCGGCCATGCTCGCACTTGTCGACCCGGCGATCCTCGCCCGTGTGCGACTACCGCTCGGCGAGCGCATCAAGCGCGACGTCGTTGCGGAGGCCGAGACCAAGGGCCTGGCCGCGGCGAAGGCACCCGAGAGCCAGGAGGTGTGCTTCCTGGGCGGCGGTGAGCTGGCCCCGTTCCTCGCGCGCCAGGGCGTCGAGCTGGTGCCCGGCCCGATCGTCGACGAGGACGGCGTGGAACTCGGTACGCACCACGGCGCCGTGGCGTTCACGCCCGGCCAGCGTCGCGGCCTCGGCGTGTCGCGCGGCACCGATGCGCTGCACGTACTGAAGGTCGATGCGCCCGCGAACACCGTCGTCGTCGCCACGCTCGAGCGCCTCGGCCGCCGCGAGGTCGAGCTGCGCGACGTGCGGCTGCGCGTGCCCTGCGACCGGGTCGGTGCGAGCTTTCGTGTGCGCGCCGAGGCGGTCCCAGCGGCCCTCGAG
>CAJCBN010000365.1 GCA_903960645.1 uncultured Actinomycetes bacterium
GAGCGCTTTCGCTCGGCGTCCTGTCCGCCTGCGGCGGCTCGGATGCCGTCGGCACGCTCGGCGGCGAGGTCACCATCGGCACGGGCACCGTCCCGACCGAGACTCCGATCGAGGATTCGGCGATGACGACCGCAGAGGCTGCGACGACCGAGGCCGCCGGCGAGACCACCGCTGCTGCCGCCGAGGGCGATGCCGCTGCCGGCGCTGCCGTGTTCACCTCCGCCGGTTGCGGTGGCTGCCACACGCTCGCCGCTGCCGGCTCCGCTGGCGCCGTCGGCCCGAATCTCGACGACGTCAAGCCCGACTACGCCGCGGTGATGGATATCGTCACCAACGGTCGTGGCGCGATGCCGGCCTTCAGCGGCCAGCTGTCCGAGGACGACATCAAGAACGTCTCGGCCTACGTGTCGCAGAACGCCGGCAAGTAGCCTCGTGCCACTGCCGGAGGGTCTCGATCCCTCGCGGATCGAGGGCGTCTTTGTCGATCTGGACGGTACCGTCGTCCACCACGCCGAGTTGCTGCCGACTGCGATCGACGCGGTCGCCGCGCTGCAGGCCACGGGCGTGCCCGTCGTCGTGGCCACCGGGCGCATGTTCATCTCGGCCTGCCGCTTCGCCGACCTTCTGAACGCCGCCGATCCGGTGATCTGCTTTCAGGGCGCGCTGGTCGGGCGCCGCTCGACGAGCGAGGTGCTCCACCATGAGCAGCTCGCCGCCGAGGATGCGCGCGAGATCATCGCCGCCATCGTCGAGACGGGCGAGCACATCAACGTGATGACCGCCGACGCCTTCTACGTATCCGAGGACAACGCCGAGGCACAGCGCTACGCGCAGAGCGCCCGCGTGCCCGTCAACGCAGTCGGTGATCTCGCCGCCTGGCTCGACCAGCCCGTCACCAAGCTGGTCGTATCCGGCGATCCCGCGCGCATGGATGCGCTGCGCGACGCGCTCGTGCCCCGCTTCGGCGACCGCGCGTTCATCGCCAAGAGCCTGCCGTTCTACCTCGAGGTCGCCGCCCCGGGTGTGCACAAGGGCGTCGGCTGCCAGGTCGTCGCCGACCTGCTCGGCCTCGACCAGCAGCACTGCGTGACGATCGGTGACGGCGAGAACGACCTCGAGCTGATCGACTGGGCCGGGTTCGGTATCGCCGTCGGCGGTGGGCATCCCGAGCTGCTGGAGCGTGCCGACTGGATCGCCCCGTCGATCGACGACGACGGCGTCCCGCGGGTGTTGCAGGCGATCGCCGAGGCCCGTTCGGACCAGCGGTAGGCTGTCGGCATGATCGATCTTCGCCTCGTTCGCTCCGACCCCGACGGTGTCCGCGCCGCGCTCGCCCGCCGTGGCGACGCCGAGCTGCTGGACCCGGTGCTCGCCCTCGACACCGAGCGGCGTGCCCTGCAGGTGCAGGTCGACGAGCTCCGCGCCGAGCGCAACCGCACCTCGGAGGCAATCGGTGGCCTGATGCGGGCGGCCAAGGACGACCCGGCCGCCAAGGCCGAGGCCGAGGCGTCGCAGGCGGCGATGCGCACGCTCAAGGAGTCGCTCGAC
>CAJCBN010000366.1 GCA_903960645.1 uncultured Actinomycetes bacterium
CGCTGGACGTCGATCGGCACACCGGCCTCGCCGAGCGCCTGATCCACGCGATCGAGGATGAAGGGCACGACGATCTCCTGCGTGCCCTCGACGTCGAGTTCCAGGTCGGCACCCTGCCCAACGAGCAGGACATGCGCATGGGAGACCAGGCGCGGCAGGTCCAGCGTGAGCCCGTAGCGGGCCTGGATCTCGACGATGCCCGCCGCCGCGCGGCGCAGCGCGTATGGGTCGCGCGAACCGGTCGGGCGCTCGCCGATGGCCACGACGCCGACGAGCTGGTCGAAGCGATCAGCCAGGGCCAGCAGCGCACCGGGCACGGTCTCCGGCAGCGGTCGGCCGGCCCCTTCGGGCTGGTACTGCTCGCGGATCGCGAGGGCGACGGGCTCGGGCCGGCCGGCCGCGCGGGCGTACTCCATGCCCGTCTCGCCCTGCAGCTCCGCGAACTCGCCGACCAGCGTGGAGGCGAGATCGGCCTTGGCGAGCCGGGCGGCCTCCACGGCGTGTGTGCGGTCGTCGCCCGTGATGCCCGCGTCGTCAGCCAGCAGCTCGACGACGGCCATCAGCCGGGCGGTGCGGTCAGCCAGGGTGCCGAGGCGCTGGTGGAAGGTGATGCGGCTGAGCTCCGCGGCCATCGCCTCGATGCCGCGAGCGCGATCCTTGGCGAGCGAGAACACGGCGTCGTCGAGACGGCCGGCGAGCACGCGCTCGTTGCCGGCGCGCACGGTCGCATCGGCGTCGGGATGCGAGTTGACTACGGTCAGGAAGGCGGGGCGCAGCGTGCCCGTGGGTCCGCGCAGCGGCAGGTAGCGCTGGTGCGACTGCATGGCGGTGATGAGAACGCGCTCCGGCAACTCCAGATGGCGCTCGCTGATCGACCCGTCGAGCACCCGCGGCCACTCGACGAGGTACACGACCTCGTTGAGCACCCGAGCCGGATCCTCCCACTCAGCGTCGTGCACCTTGGCGCTCGACAGGAGCAGCGCCTCGATGATCTCGCGCCGATCGGCAGTGCGCACGGCGACGCCCGCGCCGCCGAGGTCGATGGCCCAGTCGTCGACGCTCTCGACCTTCAGCTCGGGCTTGAGCAGACGATGACCGCGCGTGACGTTGCCGCTGTGGACGCCCTGCACCTCGGCCTGGAGCACCGTGTCCCCGTGCATCACGATCAGCGTGCGGATCGGACGGGCGAAGCGCAGCGTCCCGGTCCCCCAGCGCATGTTCTTCGGCATCTGCAGGCCCTCGATCAGGCCGTCGACAAGCGCCTGCGCGTGCGCCGCCAGCGGCTCGGCCGGCGACGTGACCGTCGCGGTGAGCAGGCCGTCACGAACCTCAAGCTGCTCGGGGACGAGTCCGTGCTTGCGCGCGAAGCCCTCGGCCGCCTTGGTCCAGGCGCCGCTCTCGTCCTTCGCCGCCTTCTCCGGCGGGCCGGTGTGCGTGAACGTCTCGGCCGGGGCCTCCGACGGCACACCCTCCGCGATCACCGCGATGCGGCGCGGGGTGACGAACGTCTCGACCGACGTCGGCGCCAAGCGGCGCTCGGCCAGCAGCTTCTCGATCGTTGACCCCGCCTCGCGCTCCGCGACGCGGCAGGCGTTGGCCGGCAGCTCCTCGCAGCCGAGCTCGATCAGCAGGCTGCGCGTCACGCCAGCTCCCGCCCGAGATAGGCGTGGGCGACGGCGCGGGCCAGCGAGCGGACGCGGCCGATGTAGGCAACGCGCTCGGTCACCGAGATGGCGCCACGGGCGTCCAGCTGGTTGAAGGCGTGCGAGCACTTGAGGACCTGGTCGTAGGCGGGCACCGCGAGGCCCGCCTCGAGGCAGCGTCCGCACTCGGCCTCGTGGTGGTCGAAGGCGCGCGTCAGGCCGTCCACGTCGGCGACCTCGAAGTTGTAGGCGCTCCACTCGCGCTCACCCCGGGCGTGCACATCGGCGTACGTGACACCGGGCGCCCACTGAAGGTCCCAGCACGAGTCCACGCCCTGCAGGTACATCGCGAGGCGCTCGAGCCCGTACGTCAGCTCGACGGAGATCGGGTCGCAGTCGATGCCGCCGGCCTGCTGGAAATAGGTGAACTGCGTCACCTCCATGCCGTCGAGCCAGACCTCCCAGCCCGTGCCCCAGGCGCCCAGCGTCGGCGCCTCCCAGTTGTCCTCGACGAAGCGGATGTCGTGGGCGGCGGCGTCGATGCCGATCGTGGCCAGCGAGCGCAGGTACGACTCCTGAATCTCAGCCGGCGAGGGCTTGATCAGGACCTGAAACTGGTAGTAGTGCTGCAGGCGATACGGATTCTCCGCGTAGCGACCATCGGTCGGCCGAATGCTCGGCTCGACGTACGCCGTCGCCCACGGCTCGGGGCCGAGGCAGCGCAGAATCGTGGCCGGATTCATCGTGCCCGCGCCCACCTCCGTGTGATACGGCTGCACGATCACGCAGCCCTCGGCGGCCCAAAAGGCCTGCAGGCGCAGGATCAGGTCCTGGAAGGTCGTGGCTGCCGCGTCGGTCCGCACACCGGAAGGCTACCGATTCGCGCCCACCCGACGCCCCGCCGGAGACGGGGATACCCTGAGGCGGTGCGCAACGCCCGCCTGATCGCCCCGCTCGTCGTCCTCCTCACCTTGGCCGTGCTCGTGCCGACCGCCGGTGCGCTGTCGCTTGCCACGGTCACGACGACCGTCCGCAACCCGACGGTCCTGACCTTCCGACCCGGCAACGTCAACCCTGTAGTCGCGCAGCGCAACGGGCTGATCGTCGCGGTCGTCAAGGGCAAGACACGGACGCTGGCGGACCTGACCGACCGCGTCGGGCAGTCCGGGGCGGAGCGCGGCCTGCTCGGTCTGGCCTACAGCCCGGGCTACGCGGAAAACGGCCTCGTCTTCGTTGCCTACACGGATGCCGTCGGCGATACGCAGGTGGTGCGCTTCCGCTGTGGGCGCAACCACCATTTCCTGAAGGGCTCGGCCACGACAATCCTGTCGATCCGCCAGCCGTACGCCAACCACAACGGCGGTCGGCTCGCCTTCGGTCCGGATGGCTTCCTCTACATCGGCATGGGCGACGGCGGTTCCGGCGGCGACCCCGGGAACCGCGCCCAGAACTCCTTCACCCTGCTCGGCAAGCTGCTGCGGATCGACGTAAACGCCGGCGCCCCGTACGCAATCCCCTCGACGAACCCCTTCGCGGACGGCACAGCCGGCGATCCGACGGTCTGGGCGATGGGCCTGCGCAATCCGCACTTCTCCTTCGACTCCCGCACGGGCAGCCTCTGGCTGGTTGACTCGAGCCAGGCCTCCAACCAGGAGGTCGACTGGGTCCCCAACCCGCCGCCCGCGCTGCCCAACTTCGGCTGGAGCGCGTTCGACGGCACGGCGACGTACAAGCCACAGCCGACGCCCGGCACGCTGATCGCCCCCGTCACCACCTACGGCAAGGCCTTCGGCTGCGCCCCCGTGGCCGGCAACGTCTACCGCGGCAAGACGATTCGCAAGCTGCGCAGCACCTACGTCTTCGGCGACGCCTGCAGCGGCCGCGTGTTCTCGCTGCTGCGCAAGGACGCCAAGCTCGTCGACACGGGCCTGCGGGTGCCGAAACTGGCCGCGATCGGCCAGGACGGCAACGGCGAGCTGTGGCTGATCGGCCAGCAGGGCCGGCTGTCGATGCTCACCCCGTAGGCGAGCTGCCGAGCAGCGCCAGCCGCACGCCGCCGTGCTCCTCGGCCGTGGCACGGCAGAGACGCGCGATCGCGCCGCGCTGGGGGGCGGGCAGCGCGAGCAGGGCTCCGAGCGGCTCGGCGAGCAGGCGCGCGGCGGCGGTCGCCGTGGCCTGGTCGAGCGCGATGCCGCTGCCGCAGGCGCTACAGAAGGCGCACCCGGCCGCGGCGTCGTACACCTCGACCGTACCGCCGCAGCCCACGCAGGCTGCGACCTCGGGGCGCCAGCCCGCGAGGGCGAGGAGCTTGAGGACGAAGGCGAGCGTCAGCACGTCGGCGCCGCCGCGGCCGTCATCACCGAGCGGCTCCGTCAGCGCCACGCGGTAGCGCGCGAGGCC
>CAJCBN010000367.1 GCA_903960645.1 uncultured Actinomycetes bacterium
ACCTGCACGTCATGGGCGTCCGCCACGCGCAGGGCCATATCGAGCGCCGTCGCGTTGGCACCCACGTCCTCATGGATCTTGAGACCCCCCGCTCCCGCCGCCAGCATGCGCTCCAGCGGCTCGGGGCGGCTCGACGAGCCACGCGCCAGCATGAGCGTGTTGAGCGGCGTCTGCTCGAGCGCGGCATGGACGTGGCGGAGCGCCCACGCGGGGTTGGTTCCCAGGTTCCAGACCGGACCGTAGTCCTGGATCACGAGCGTGGTGAAGCCGGCGGCCAGGGCCTGATCGCAGATGCGCGGGCTCAGGAGGTGGACATGGGTGTCGATCGAGCCGGCGGTGGCGATCAGGCCCTCGCCCGACACGATCGCGGTGTCGGTCCCCAGCACGACGTCCACGCCGTCCATGATGTCGGGATTGCCGGCGCGGCCGATCGCCACGATGCGTCCATCGGTGATGCCGATGGCGGTCTTGCGCACGCCGAGGATCGCATCGACCACGAGGACCTGGGTCACGGCGATCTCGACCGCGTCCAGCGTGGCCTGCGCCATCAGACCGTCGCGAGCCGTCTTCGCAAAGCCGCCCAGCACCTCGTTGCCGCGCTCCTGATCGTCGGCTTCGACCTCGATCACCAGGCTCGTGTCACCGAGGCGCACGCGATCGCCCATGGTGGGGCCGTAGACCCGGGCGTAGGCGGGTGGGTCGAGGCTCATCCGGCTGCTCCGAGATAGCCCCGCTCAGCGGCGAGGGTGAGGGCTGCTGCCCGGGCACCGTCGGCGTCCAACGGTCCGTTGACGAGACCGGAGAAGCCATACGCGATGCGCCTGCCGGCGAAGGGCCGCAGCTGCACGCGCTTCGTCTCCCCTGGGCCCCAGCGGATGGTGCTCCCGGTCGGGATCGCGAGCCGCATACCCCACGCCGCGGCGCGGTCGAAGTCGAGCCGGCGATTCGCCTCGAAGAAGTGCCAGTGGCTGGTGACGGCGATGGGCACGGCGGCGGCGCTGGTGACCTCGAGTTCGACCGTGTCGGCGACCGTTGCCTCCTCGACCGGTGCGGTCTGGACGGCGCCGGGCCCGTCGGCCGCGGCGGGACCGAGTGGCTCGATGATCAGCAGGAGCCGCGAGCCGTCCGTGAACAGTGCCTCGACTTCGATGTGGCCGACCAAGGACGCTACGCCGGGCAGCACGTCGGCGGGACCGAGCGCAGCGTGGGCCGCTGCAGCCGCCTCCGCGTGCGTCGCGCCATCCCGGGCTGCCTCACAGGCGGTGTCGGAGATGATCGCGATCGCCTCGGGGGCGTTCAGCAGCAGCCCGCGCGCCCGCCGGCTACGGGCCAGCTCGGCGGCCTGGTAGAGCAGGAGTCGATCGATCTCGCGCGGCTGCAGTTGCATGGCGTCAGCGTAGCCCGTAGGCGCTCCGGTAGATGTCTTGCACGTCGTGCACCTTGCGGATGTAGTTGCGCGTCTCGCGGAAGGGGATGCGCACTGGCTGGCCGGCACCGGCCTCGGCGACCCAGCGGTCGACGTTGCCCTGCCCGGCGTTGTAGGCGGCGAGGGCGAGGTCCAGCGACTGCGGATGATCGGAGTACTTGCGCTGCATGCGCGCCAGGTAGTAGGCGCCGTAGCGGATGTTGAGCTCAGGGTCGTAGAGGTCCGCGGTCGTGTAGTTGCCACCCCCGGTGTGGTCGGCGATACCCTGCGCGGTGTCGGGCAGGAGCTGCATCAGCCCGATCGCGCCGGCGCTGGACTCGGCCTGGGGATCAAACCCCGACTCGGCGAAGATGACCGAGGCGACCAGAGACGGCGGAAGACCGTAATTGTCCGCGTGTGCGTCGATGATCGTCTCGTAGTGCAGCGGATAGCGCAGCTGCAGGTACCAGTCGGGCTCGGTGCCGACCACGTAGACGCCGAATCCGGCCAGGCCGATCAGCCCGAGGAGCAGGTACGCGAGAGCGCGGCGCATCACCGCTCAGCGTATCGCTCGATGTACCCGTCGACGGCGTCTTGGAGGTCTGCGAGCGTGCCACTGTTGTCGATGACGTCGTCGGCTGCCGCGACCCGCTCCGGCACTGCCCACTGCCGGGACTCCCGCTCGGCGAGGCGCTCCAGTCCGCCGCGCCCGGCGATGCGCTCTCGGCGCACAGCGTCGTCGGCGGTGATCACGAGCGTCCGATCGAAGCGCTCGCCCAGCCCGGCCTCGAACAGCAGCGGCGACTCATAGACCACGAGGGGCGGCGGCGGGTCACGCAGCTGGGCCTCGGCGAGCCACGTACGCATGTGCTCGTCGACCAGTGGATGCAGGAACCGCTCGAGCCACTCCAGCGCGTTGGCATCGCCGAACACGAGTCGACCGAGCGTGACGCGATCGATCTCGCCGGCGGCGTCGAGCACCTGTCCGCCGAAGCGGGCGACGACGGCGTCGCGCACACGGCTCTGGTGGTAGAGCGTGTGCACGACGGCATCGGCACTGAGGCAGGCGCAGCCACGCAGCGCAAAGGCCTGCAGGACACTCGATTTGCCGGCGCCGATGGCACCGGTCACTCCGATCAGCGGCGGCTGACCGGCCATCGTGCCGGGCTAGGCCTCGTCGGCCTTGTCGGTGGACTCCTCGGCGACGATCTCCTCGGCGATCTCCTCGGCGACGATCTCCTCAGCGATCTCCTCGGCGATCTCTTCGGCGACGATCTCCTCAGCGATCTCCTCGGCGACGGGCTCAGCGGCGGCCAGCGCGGCGGCGGCGTCGGCCTTGCTCTTCTGCTCGGCGGCCACGGCGGCGGCGAGCTCGGCGGCCATGCCCGGGGGCAGCAGCCCCTCGAGGTCGTACTCGCCCTCTTCGACGTGGTCGAGCTCGAGGTCCGGCGAGCCGCTCGGCTCCGCGATCGGCTCGTTCGGATCGATGAACGGATCGCCACCGGGGATCAGGCTGATCGGCGGGAGGATCGGATCGCCCGGCAGGACCTGCTTCATCGACAGCGAGAGCCGGCGCCGCTCGGCGTCGATCTCGATGATGCGGACGAGCACGTGGTCGTTCTGGGAGACGATCTCGCGCGGGTTCTCGATGTGGCGCTCGGCCAGCTCGGAAATGTGCACGAGGCCCTCGACACCCTGCAGAATCTCAACGAAGGCACCAAACGTGACGACCTTGGTCGCCCGGCCGTGCACGACGTCGCCCTGCTGGTAGCTCTCGAGGACGCGCTGCCACGGATCGGCCTGCGTCTGCTTGAGGCCCAGCGAGATCCGCTGACGATCGCGGTCGACGTCGAGCACCTTGACCTCGACCTCCTGACCGATCTCGAGCAGCTCAGAGGGATGGTTGACGTGGCTCCAGGAGAGCTCGGAGATGTGGATCAGGCCGTCGATGCCGTCGAGGTCGACGAAGGCGCCGAAGTCGACGATGTTCGAGACGACGCCGGTCACGGTCTTGCCCGGGGCGAGGTCGTCGAGGATGCGCTGGCGCACCTCGCGGCGCTCCTCCTCGAGCATCGCACGGCGGGACAGGACGACGTTGTTGCGGGAGCGGTTGAGCTCGATGACCTTGCAGCGCAGCTCCTGGCCGCGGAACTCCTCGAGATCCTGGACGCGGCGGATATCGACCAGCGACGCGGGCAGGAAGCCGCGCACGCCGAGATCGATGATCAGGCCGCCCTTGACGACCTCGATGACGGTGCCGTCGACCGGCTCGCCCGACTCGGCGGCGGCCTCGATGCGCTTCCACGCCTTCTCGAAGCGGGCGCGCTTCTTGGAGAGGATCAGACGGCCGTCCGCGTCCTCCTTCTGCATGACGAGCGCGTCGACCTCCTCGCCCATCTCGACCTCATCACCAGGGTCGACGGAGCGACGGATGCTCAGCTCGGCGACGGGAATGACACCCTCGCTCTTGTAGCCGATGTCGATCAGGACCTCGTCCTTGTCGATGCGCACAACGCGGCCGGTGACGACGTCACCTTCGGAGAACTCCGTGATCGTGGCGTCGTAGTCCGGCACCATCTGGCCGTCAACCTCGATCCAGACGCTGGGGTCTGCGGCGATCATCTCTGCTTGGGTCATGCTCATCGGTAGAGGACTGTCCTTGTCGAATGCGGGTCGGGCGACCCTGATACAGGCGGGGATCCTACCAACCGCGCGGCGGCTGGGCTTCAGGCCCTACTCCTTGGCAGCGGCCCACGTCGGGCCCGCGCCCGCGTCGGCGACCAGCGGCGGATCGAGCGCGTAGGCGCTCACCATCTCTTCGACGACGAGCGCCCGAACCGCAGCGACGTCGGCCTCCTCGGCCTCGAAGACGAGCTCATCGTGCACCTGCAGGACGAGTCGCGCGCGGAGGCCCTCGTCGCGGATGCGCCGGTCGCAGGCGATCATGGCGACCTTGATGATGTCGGCGGCGCTGCCTTGGATCAGCGAGTTGACCGCAAGACGCTCGCCGAGCTGGCGTACCTGACGGTTCGTGGCCCGTAGCTCCGGGATCGGGCGCTGGCGGCCGAGCAGCGTGAGGGCATAGCCGCGCTCGGCCGTCTCCTCGATGGTGCTCGCGATGAAGGCCTGCACCGCGGGATAGCGGCCGAGGTACGTGTCGATGTAGTGCTGTGCCTCGTCGCGCCCGATCTCCAGCTGCTCCGCGAGGCCGAACGAGCTGATGCCGTAGATGATCCCGAAGTTGACGGCCTTGGCCCGGTCCCGCTCCTCCTTGGTGACGTCCGCGGCCGGCTTGCCGAGGACCTCGGCTGCCGTCGCGCGGTGCACGTCATCACCGCGGCGGAACGCGTCGACGAGCCCGGGTTCCTGACAGAGGTGGGCGAGGATGCGCAGCTCGACCTGCGAGTAGTCGCAGGAGATCAGCTGGGAGCCCGGCGGCGCAACGAAGGCCGCGCGGATCTCCTGGCCGAGCGGTGTGCGCACGGGGATTGCCTGGAGATTGGGATTCGTGCACGACAGCCGCCCGGTGGCGGCCGTGTGCTGCGAGAACGTCGTGTGGATGCGCCCGTCGTGGGCTGCGGCCTCCGGCAGCGCGCGTAGGTAGGTCGAGAGCAGCTTGGAGAGCTCGCGCCAGCGCTCGATCACCGGGATGATCGGGTGCAGCGGGCGGAGCTTGGCGAGGACCGTGCGGTCGGTGGAGGGACCGGTCTTACCCGACCCCTGCACCGGCAGGTCGAGGCGGTTGAAGAGGATGTCCCCGAGCTGCTTCGGCGAGCCGAGCGTGAAGGCGCCGCCCGCCAGGCGGTGGGCCTCGGTCTCGAGCTCGGCCACCTCACTCGCGCAGCGCGCGGCGATGGCCTCCAGCACCGGGATGTCGACGGCGATGCCGACGCGCTCCAGCTCGGCCAGCACGGGCACCAGCGGCAGCTCGAGGTCGGCCAGGAGCGGCAGCAGGCGTCGCTCGGCGAGCCGCTGCGTGAGCGGCTCGCACAGCAGGCGGGCGCCGATTGCCTCGCGCAGGGCCTCGGCCCCCTCCCCCTCCGTGGCGACGGCCAGCGCATGCTCGCGGAGCAGGTCGTCGAGGACGTAGCCGTTGCGACCGGGATCCAGGAGGTAGGCGGCGAGTGCCGTGTCGAAGGCCGGCGCCAGCCGCTCGGCACCGGTCGCACGGAGGACCGCTTTCACGTCGTGCCCGATCAGACCGGGCTCGGCCAGGGCCTCCACCACGCCCGCGTCGTCCGGATCCACGAGCCAGGTGCCGTCCGCCGTTGCCACGGCGAGCACGCCCTCGGCGACCGCGACGCCCGCGTCAACGCACGTCGCCAGACGCTCTCGTAACTCGGCGCCGGACAGGCGGGTGCCGGTAATCCCTGGCCCGGCCGGGACGGCGGTCGCAGCAGCGAGCGACGGCAGGCTCACCTCGAGGTCCTCAAGGCGGCGCAGCAACTGATGCATCTCCCACTTGCGGAACAGCTCAGCCAGCTTCGAGCGGTCGGGCGGCGCGTCGAGCACGGCGCCTGGGTCGAAGTCGGTGAGCTCCGGGATGTCGCGGACGATCGTGCCGAGCTCGCGCGAGCGGAACGCCTCGTCGCGGTGCTCGATCAGGTTCTGCTTGCGCTTGGGGCCCTTGATCTCGTCGAGGTGCTCGTAGACGCCCTCGAGCGTGCCGTAGGCCTCGAGCAGGTCGGCGGCCGTCTTCTCGCCGATGCCGGGGACGCCCGGGATGTCGTCGGAGGTGTCGCCCTTGAGGCCGATCAGGTCGGGGACGGCGGTGTGGGGTACGCCAAGCCGCTCCGCCACGCGCTCTGGCGTGTAGACGAGCACCTCCGTCATCCCGCGCGGGTTCATCATCAGGCAGACGACGTCGCTGACCAGCTGGAAGGCGTCGCGGTCGGTCGACACGATGCAGGTCGCGACACCCTGTTCATCGGCGATCCGGGCGAGCGTGCCGATGACGTCGTCCGCCTCGCGGCCCACGACGCTCAGATTGCGATAGCCGAACGCCTCGACGAGCTCCGGGAAGAAGGGGCGCTGTTCCTTGAGAAGCTCGGGCGTGGGCTTGCGTGACCCCTTGTAGCCCTCGTGCAGCTCGAGGCGGACCGTCGGCTTCTCGTCCCAGCAGACCACGACGCCGGAGGGGGTGTAGTCCTGCAGCAGCTTCATCATCATGCTGGCGAAGCCGAACAGGGCACCGGTCGGAAAGCCCTCGCTCGTGGAGAAGTCCTCCGGCAACGCGTAGAACGCGCGGTAGGCGAGCGAGTTGCCGTCGACGAGGAACAGCCGGCTCTCTCGCGCCGGTGCGTCGTTCAGGTCGAGCTCGGAGGCCTTCTTCACCATGCGTGCAGCCTAGCCGTCCCACCATGCGCGCTACCCTGCGGGAGATGGCGACGCACCACTCCGCCTCCTACAGCCTCACGATTCGGGCGCTGATCCCCCATGAGCCGGGGCAGTTCGCCCGCGTCGCGGCGGCGATCGGCGAGGCCGATGCGATCCTCGGTGCGATCGATCTCGTGCGCGTCGACCAGGACTCGGTCGTTCGCGACATCAGCGTTCTGTGCGCCAACGAGGAGCACGGCGAGCGCGTCGTCGAGGCGATCAGCGCGATCGACGGCATCCGCGTCCTCAGCGTCTCGGATCGCACGTTCCTGATGCACAAGGGCGGCAAGATCGAGATGTCCGCGAAGGTGCCGATCCGCACGCGCGACGACCTTTCGATGGCGTACACGCCGGGGGTGGCGCGGGTCTCCCGCGCCATCGCCGACGACCCGGACGGCGTCTGGAACCTGACCGGCAAGGGCAACACCATCGCCGTCGTCACCGACGGCTCGGCCGTTCTCGGTCTCGGCGACATCGGTCCCGGCGCGGCGCTGCCCGTGATGGAGGGCAAGGCGATGCTGTTCAAGGAGTTCGCCGGCGTCGACGCCTGGCCGATCTGCCTCGACACGCAGGACCCCGACGAGATCGTGCGGGCCGTCCAGCTGATTGCCCCGGGCTTCGGAGGCATCAACCTCGAGGATATCTCTGCCCCGCGCTGCTTCGAGATCGAACGGCGCCTCGAGGACCTGCTCGACATCCCCGTCTTCCACGACGACCAGCACGGCACCGCCATCACGGTCCTCGCGGCGCTGCGCAATGCCCTGCGCGTGGTCGGCAAGGAGGTCGGGTCGATCCGGGTTGCGATGATCGGCACCGGGGCGGCCGGCACGGCCGTCACCGACATGTTGCTGGCCGGTGGCGTCCGGCACGTCGTCGGCGTCGACGTCCTCGGCATCGTGCACCCTGACCGTCCGGGCATGGACCCCGCGCTGCAGGCCTACGCCGAGCGCACCAATCCGGAGCGCATCACGGGCGGTGCCGCGGAGGCGCTGGTCGGCGCTGACGTCGTGATCGGCGTCTCCCGCCCCGGCGTGATCAGCGTCGACATGGTGCGGACGATGGCCCCGGCTCCGATCATCTTCGCGATGGCCAACCCGAATCCGGAGATCCGCCCGGAGGAGGTCGGCGGGCTCGCGGCGGTCATGGCCACGGGGCGCAGCGACTACCCGAACCAGATCAACAACGTGCTGGCCTTTCCCGGGATC
>CAJCBN010000368.1 GCA_903960645.1 uncultured Actinomycetes bacterium
CCGGCCAGCCGGAGCGCCTCCTCACGGTCCTCCGCCGCCAGCCAGGCGATGCTGCGGGCGCGCTCGCGGACCGTCGGCGCCTGCTCCAGCGGGAAGACGATGTCGGAGAAGCCGCGGCGTTCGGCCACCGCCGGGCTGCCGGCTGCCACCACGAGGTCCTCCCAGATGGCCGTGGGTGCCAGCGGGCGCCCCTCGTCGTCGCTGATGCGGCGCAGCAGCACGAGGCGTCGGCGCGGGCGCGTGATGGCCATGTAGGCCAGATGCCGGGCAACGTCGCCCTGCTCCGGCAGCTCGACCAGCGGATCCTGCACCGCGGTCGCTCCGAGCGCCTGCTCCTCGAGGCCCAGCACGATCGCCACGTCAACGTCGACCGTGCGCGCGGCCCGGGGATCGAGGATACGGATCGCATCGCGTCGGGCCCGCCGGCCGCGGAGGCTGAGCTGCACGAGCTGCTCGCGCACCTCAGTGCGCGTCGGGGCCGGCTCGACCGCCGCCAGGCGCTCGAGCTCGGCCAGCACCACGGTCGCCACCGCGACGTCGTCGCGCAGCGCATTCGAATCGTCGGCGGCGCGGAGGCCGTGCGCGCGCTGAAGCATGCCGCGCGTCGCGGCCTCGACCTCGCCGACGGCCGTCGCTGCGCCACGGGCCCCGGCTGGCGGCGCCAGCGCCCGCATGATCGGCTCGCCAAGCCGCTTGACGCCCTCGTCGAGCGTCTCCTGCGAGCGGCGCATAGGACGTTCGATGCGCTCCACGAGATGCACTGGTGCACCACTCCACGGCGAGCGCAGCCACGTCAGCCGATCGGCATCGGTAGGCACGTCGGCCCAGGCCAGTGCAAGCAGGGCCAGCAGGGCGCGGCCGAACGGCGTCTTGACCAGCGGCCGCTCCTCCGCGGCATCGACCTCGAGCCCAGCCTCACGAAGCTGGCGAACCAGCCGCAGGCGATCGGCGGCACCGCGGGGTGCGATCACCGCGATGCGGTGTCCGGGCGTGCCGCCGCGTAGCGCCTCGGCGACCTCGCGGGTGACGAGCTCGGCCTCGCCGCGCTCGCCCTCCGCCTCGAACAGCGCGACACCCCCCGTGGTCGAGGCCGCGCAACGCGCGTCGGGAGTGGGCTCTCCGAAGCGCCGCTCCAACGCGATCAGATCGGGCTGACGCGCGAACGCCGCGGCCGGCAACTCGAGGATCCCGTCCGAGCCGGCCAGCTCGGCCAGGCGACCGACGACGGGCGTGAGCACCTGGAAGGGCGCGCGCCCGGCCTCGTACGTGAGACTCAGCACCACCTCGGCGCGCTGGGCGATCAGGCGGAGCAGCTCCTCCTGGGCCGGGCTGAGATCATCGAAGCCCTGCGCGAACAGCGCCTCGCCGGACGGCCACGCAGCGACATCGGTGCGCAGGGCCTCGATCACCGCAATGCGCATGCGACCGCGATCGATCACCTGCTCCTCATCGAGCGCCGCCCACCACCGCGCGTACTGCTCGGCCAGCACGGGATCGCCGGCCGCCCGCACGCCGGCCGGGTCGAGCAGCGCCGAGCCGAGCCGCTGGAGGCGCATGCCGATCGACTCCGGCGCCTCGGGCAGCACGCGCCGCACCAGGATCTGGCGCGCACCGCCGCGCAGGACCGGGCGGCGATCGCCCGTCAGACGCAGGATGCGCTCGAACAGCTCATCGAAGTCGATGACATCGGCACCGATGATCGCCGGCGCCCGCTCCAGCAGCTCGCGCTGCGTCTGTCGCTTGACGTCGCTGCTCGGCACGACCAGCGCCGCGCTGCGTCCGGCGGTGAGCTCCGCGAGGTAGCGCGCGTAGAGGTCAGCGATCTTGCCGGCATGCGCCGGGCCGAGGATCAGTGCAAGGGCCACGGGGTGTCGTCGCGCCCCGGTCGGCGATCCTTACAGGTGCTCGGGCGGCGACGCCTCGATGCGATCGACCACCAGCTTGTTGACCGCGTCGGAACCCTCGGCGTACGCGTAGTTGATCTTCACGAACCCGTCCCACTTCACCGGCACGGCATCCTCGGGGAAGATCGCCTCGACCGGGCACTCGGGCTCGCAGGCCCCGCAGTCGATGCATTCCTCACTGTCGATCACCAGCATCCGATCCGTCTCGTGGATGCAGTCGACCGGACAGACGTCCACGCAGGACCTGTCCTTCGTGTCGATGCAGGGCTCGGTGATGATGTAGGTCACGGGTGATTCCTCCGCGTCGGATTACGCGCCGCCAGCATACCGAAGAGCGCCGCGCTACTCGTCATCGCCGAATGCGCGCAGCGCCTCGTCGACCCGCTCGTCGAGGGCGGGATCGAGTTCGCGCTCGGCGGCAACGGCGGGTGCACGGCGCCGGCGCCAGACCAGCGTCAGGGCGATCACCACCACGAGACCGCCGGCGACGAGCGCCCCTGGCACCAGCCAGGCCACGAGGCCCATGCCGGCTGCCGGTGGGGCGGCCAGGACGGACGGCCCGAAGTCGGCGACGAGGGCGTCCTTGACCTGCTGCTTGGTCCAGCCCTCGTCCCGCCGACGCTCGACGTAGGCGCGGATGCGGTCGGCCGCCGGGCTGTGCGACAGGTCAAGCCGGGACTGGCACGTCGGGCACATCAGCTCCGCCTCGATCTCCGCCATGGTGAACTGAGGCGTCGCCGCCGCCGCAGCGCCGGGCAGAAGCGCGAGCAGAAGCAGCGCCAGCAGGGCGACGCGGCGCATCACGGGGCCCCCGCCTTGCTGATCGCGGCGCGCAGGTCCTTGGCGGTGATGGCGCCGGGGAACCAGACGACGGCGCGCCCCTGGGCGTCGACGACGAAGGTCTCGGGGAAGGCGCCGACTCCGTAGTCGCGGCCGACCTCACCGCCAGCGTCGTGGACCAGCGGATAGGTCAGGGCGTACGTCTTGGCAAAGGCGCGCGCGTCATCGCTCAGATCCTGCGTGTCGATGCCGACGAAGGCCACGCCGTTCGGCTCGGCCTCCGTCTGCCAGAAATCCTCCAGGACGGGTGCCTCTTCCTTGCAGGGGTCACACCAGGAGGCCCAGAAGTTGATGACGACGATCTGTCCACGCAGGTCGGCCAGCGACACGGTGCCCGTGCCGTCGAGCGTCCGCAGCGTGAAGTCCGGCGCCAGCGGCCGGGCGCCCGATGCCACCTCGCTCGGGAACGCGCGCGCGCCCGACGAGGTCATGATGGCACGGGCCAGCACGACACCGAGGGCCAGCAGCGCGACGGCCACTGCGATTGCGACGAGGCGCTTCACCGAGCCGAAGTCTACGGCCGACGCGAGGCGCTAGTAGACGATGACC
>CAJCBN010000369.1 GCA_903960645.1 uncultured Actinomycetes bacterium
CCAGTCGAGGCCGCGGCGGAAGGTCGCGGCGGCGAAGCCGGTGACGTCGGTCACGGCACCGCCGCCGATCGCGACGACGACATCGCGGCGCTCGAGCTCGGCCTCGGCGAAGGCGCGCCAGAGTGCCTCAACGTGCGAGACGGTCTTGCACTGCTCGCCGCCCGGCAGCGAGTACACGTCGAGGCCCTCCGGGTTGCGATCGAGCACCGGCTGGTCGACGACGACGAAGGCGCGGCGGCCGGCGGCCAGCTCGTGGATGCGCTCGAGCGCGCCGGGGCGCACGACGCCGGCGTCGCGGCAGGCGATCGCGACGGTCTCGGGATCCGCTGCGGCATCGACGATGGCGTCGGCGGCCGTCAGGTAGAGCGTCTGGCGCTGGTTGTGCAGATCGGAGAAGCGGTGCAGGTTGACGGCCAGCGGGCGCTTGCCGGCACCGCCGTCGGCCTCGACGCGCTGCCACAGCACCTCGGCCGTGGCGTCGAGAAAGAGCACGCGGGCCTGCTGGCGCACGAGCGCGCGCGTGCCGGGCCGCGTCAGCGCACCGCCGCCGGGAGCGATCACGCCGTACTCGCCGCTCTCGAGCAGCTCGCGGATGACCTGCTCCTCGAGCTCGCGGAACTGCTCCTCACCGTCGGCGAGCAGGTCGGGGATCGAGCGCGACGTGCGGCGCTCGAGCTCGCGATCCACGTCGACGAAGGCCGTGCCCTTGAGCGCGGCCAAGAGCTCACCGACGGTGGACTTCCCAGCCCCCATGAACCCGACGAGGACGTCGGGGCGGCTCATGCGGGCGACCAGGGGATCCGGTCGAGGTAGTGCGCGTGCGCGGCGATGAAGTCGCCGATCGCGTCGCCGCCGAACTTCTCGTGGGCGGCCCGCGCGAGCTCGAAGGCGATGACGGCCTCGGCCACCACGGCCGCGGCGTAGATGGCGGTCGTGTCGGAGCGCTCGACGAGCGCCTCGGCCGGCTCATGCGTATCGAGCGTCGCGGTCTTCAGCGGCTTCATCAAGGTGGGCAGCGGCTTCATCGCGATGCGCACGATCACGGGCTCGCCGTTGGTCATGCCACCTTCAAGGCCGCCCGCACGGTTGGTGTCGCGCTTGTAGCCGTCGGCGTAGCGGAGCTCGTCGTGGACAGCGCTGCCGCGCAGGCGCGCGTTGTCCCAGCCGTCGCCGATCTCCACGGCCTTCATCGCCTGGATACCCACCGCGGCACCCGCGATGCGCGCATCGAGGCGCCAGTCCTCCGAGGCGTACGAGCCGAGCCCGGGCGGGCAGCCGAAGGCGCGCACCTCGACGATGCCGCCGAGCGTGTCCTGCGCCTTCTTGGCCGCCTCGATCTCTTCGACCATCTTGGCGTCGGTGTCGGCGTCGAGGCAGCCGACCTGGCGCTCACCCATCTCGCGGAACTCGCGGGCGGTGATGTCGTCGCGGCGCGGCGTCTCGACCGAGCCGACGCGCACGACGTGACCGTGGACGGAGATGCCCACCGTGTCGAGCAGGTCCTTGCAGAAGGCGCCGACCGCCACGCGGGCGGAGGTCTCGCGGGCCGAGGCGCGCTCGAGCACATCGCGGACGTCAGGCAGCTCGTACTTCATGACACCGGAGAGATCGGCATGGCCGGGGCGCGGCACGGTGACGACGCGCGTGCGGCGCGCATGGACCTCGGCGAGCTCCTCCTCGGTGACGGGCCAGGCGCTCTGCGCGGCGCCCCAGTTCTCGTGGTCGCGGTTCTTGACGATCAGGCTGAGCGGTCCACCGAGGGTGCGCCCGTGGCGCATGCCGCCGAGGATCGTGGCCTCGTCGGTCTCGATCGCCTGGCGCGGCGAGCGGCCGTAGCCGGCCTGACGGCGAGCCAGATCGCGCTGCAGGCGCTCGCGATCGGGACGCAGTCCGGCGGGCAGGCCGGAGAGGATCGCGACGATGCCAGGACCGTGTGACTGGCCGGAGGTGACGAAGGAGAGCGCCATCGGTCTCGACAGGGTATCGCGGACTGGCGCGCGGCCACGGCGCATGTCCGCTTGACAGCCGCGGTTAGGTAGCCCTAATCTGCGCCACGCGGTCACGTTAGGTGACCCTAAAGACCTTCACAACGAGGACAATCTCACCCATGCGCAGCTTCCGCCGGTCTCCCGCCCTGCTTCTCCTGCCGGTTCTGCTCGGCACGGTCGCGCTCGTGGCAGCAGCCTGCGGCGGCTCCGACGGGGACAAGCTGGTCGTCTACTCCGGCCGCGAGCAGGAGCTCGTCGAGCCGCTCTACGCGCAGTTCACGAAGGACACCGGCATCGAGCTCGACGTGCGCTTCGGCGAGTCGCCCGAGCTGGCGGCGACGATCCGCGAGGAGGGTGACGCCACCCCGGCCGACGTCTTCTACGCGCAAGACGCCGGCTCGATCGGCGTCCTCGAGCCACAGCTCGCCGAGCTCCCGCAGGCCGACCTTGACCTCGTCGACGCCCGCTACCGGGATCCCGCCGGCCGCTGGGTCGGCGTGACCGGACGCGTCCGCGTGCTCGCCTTCAACGCCGACCGCGTGAGCGAGTCCGCCCTGCCCGCCTCCGTGCTCGACCTTGCGAACCCCGACTGGCCGCTCGGCGACATCGGCGTGGCCCCCACCAACGCCTCGTTCGTCGGCTTCGTCGGCGCCCTGCGCGAGACGATCGGCGACGCCCAGACCCAGGCCTTCCTCGACGGTCTCGCCACACACGCCAAGACCTTCCAGAAGAACGGTCAGATCGTCGACGCGATCGCCTCCGGCGAGGTCGACACGGGCCTCGTCAACCACTACTACCTCTACGAGAAGCTCGCCAGCGATCCGAACGCGCCGATCGCCAACCACTACTTCGATCCGAACGATGCGGGCTCGCTGGTCAACGTGTCGGCCGTTGGCATCTTGTCCACCACGACGCAACAGGAGGCCGCGGAGACGTTCGTGCACTGGCTGCTCACGGAAGGGCAGGTGTTCTTCGCCAACGATGCCGCGGAGCGCGAGTACCCGCTCAACGCGGCTCAGCCCGGCCTCGAGCGCGCCGCCGAACTGCCGGCGCTGGCGGACCATCACGGTCCCGACGTCGATCTGGCCAAGCTCGGTGTGGACATCGAAGGCACCATCGCGATGATCCGCCAGGCGGGGCTGGTCACCTGAGCCAGTCGCCCGCACGCGGGCGTCGACGCGGACTGCTCGTCCTCGCCGCCTTCCCGGCGCTCGTCATCGCGGTCGCGCCGATCGTGTACCTCGTCGCGCGCGCGACGGCCGACAACGGCCTGCAGTCGCTGACCCTCGGGGAGATCGGGCCGGCCACCCTCCGCACGCTTGCCCTCGCCCTGCTGGTCGCGATCGGCGCCGTCGGCATCGGCGTGCCGATGGCAGTGCTCGCCGTGCGCACCGACCTGCCGCTGCGGCGCACCGTGCTCGTGCTCGGCGCCCTCCCTCTGGTGATCCCGAGCTACGTCGGCGCGCTGGCTCTGCTCGGCGCGCTCGGCCCGCGCGGCCTGCTCGCCCAGGCGCTCGAGCCGGTCGGGGTGTACCGCCTGCCCACGGTCGACGGGCTGCTCGGCTCGACGATCGTCCTC
>CAJCBN010000370.1 GCA_903960645.1 uncultured Actinomycetes bacterium
CCTCGACACTCAACCGCCATCGCCCCCGTCTCACAAGCAACTCGGCAGAACACCTAGGTCGTCACAATCGTCAGCCGCCAAGGCGTGTCTGCGCGCTCCGGCGGATCGAGCTCGCACGGGAAACGGCGGCGGATCAGCGCGGTCAGCGCGTCGACGCTCTTCGGCAGCTCCCCCGTCTCCGCCACAAAGCGCGCGACCTCACCACGCGTCTTCTTCGCGTCGTGCGAGACGACCGTGCGCTTGCCGGCGACCTCCCGTACGACCGACACGTGAGCGGTCCGTTCAGCCTGCGCGCCCGCCGGGCGCCAAGCGGCCACGTAGGTCGCGGAGCGACAGTCGAGAATCACGCCGCGTCCTGCCGCCTTGGCAAGCTCGGGCTCGAGCAGCGGCCGCCAGCGCTTGGCGTCGATCTCGCGCTTGTAGGTCGCGATGCGATCAGCGGGCCGCACAGCGCCGTACTGCGCCGAGATGATCACGAACCGCCGCTGTGCGGCCGCCGGCAGGGACGGCAGGTCGAGCGCCGCGTAGAGCACCCCCGTGTAAAGCTCGCGTGCCGGCAGGGCGGGCGCAGCGCGCAGTGCAGCGGTCAGGAGCCGCTCGCGCTCCGCGGTCAGCGACGGGAACGACAGGCGCGCGACGTCGAGCGGCCGGCCCGTGGCGGGTTGGGCCTTCCCCTCACTCGGCGGCAGCAGGAACAGCACGGCCTGATCGTCGCAGGCGCCGTCTCGGGTACGGCTCACGGGGACACGGCTTGGCACACTGACCAGGTGGCCGGCTTCGTGGACGTGCACTCCCATCTCGTATTCGGTGTCGACGACGGCGCGCAGTCGCTCGACGACGCCGTTGACCTGATGACCGAGGCGCGGGCGACCGGCACACGACTCGTCTTCGCGACGCCGCACATCGTCCCGCCCTACCTGCAGTGGGATGCCTCACGGGCGCGCCTCGCCCGCATCCAGCGCAACTTCGCCGCGCTGCAGGCGCGGGCACCCGCAGGCCTCGAGGTGCGCCTCGGCTTCGAGGTCACAGCGCGCCCGCACCGCCTCCGCGCCGATGACGACCCCGGGCGCTTCCGCCTCGAGGGCACGGAGTTCGTCCTGATGGACGGACCTCAGGCCGGGCCGTGGCACGGCGACTCGACGATGGAGCGGCTGGTCCGACGGATCCGCGCCGAGGGGCTCACGCCGATCCTCGCGCATCCCGAGCGGCGGGCGAGCTGGCGACGAGAGCCACCCGACCCCGGTTTTGCCGAGCGCATGAAGAACGCCGGCGCCCTGTTGCAGCTCGACGCCTCCGGCCTGACTGGTGCCGATGGCCCCAACACCGACGTCGAGGCGCGGCGCCTGCTGGCCGCCGGCCTGATCGACCTGATCGGCTCCGACGGTCACGGCAAGCGCTCACCCGTGCGCCTCGACATTGCGCGGGACATGGCTGCCGCGGTGATCGGCGAGGCGGCCGCCACGCGCCTGGTCGACGGCTCGGCGCTCGGCCTCTGACCACGGGAAGGACTAGAGTCCCGATCATGGAGTCTTCCTGCGACGTGCTGGTCATCGGCGCCGGCCTCGGCGGGCTACGCGCCGCCCGCGATCTGGCCGACCAAGGGCATTCCGTGGTCGTGCTCGAGGCGCGAGATCGCGTCGGCGGCCGCGGGCTCACCGAGGAACTCGGCGGCCGCCTGGTCGAGCTCGGTGGCTCGTGGTTCACACCCGAGCACGAGCAGGTCATCGCCGAACTTGCTCGCTATGGGCAGCCCACGCGCGACTTCCCACAGCAGTTACACGCACGCTGGCGTACCGCCGGCGAGCTGCGCCAAGGCCTGCCCGTGCCGTGGAATGAGCTGCCGTCGCTCGAGCGCGCACTGGCGCAGATCGCCGCCGATGCCGAGGCCTACGGCGCCGGCGCCTTCACGGGGGCGGACCGCTCCGCCCTGGGGTACATCGATGATCTCGAGCCGGCGCCCGCCGTGCGCGACTTCCTGCTCGGCTGGTGGCAGCTGATGGGCGGCGCACCGCCGGAGGCCGGTTCCGTCGTCGACGCGATCGGCTCGATCGCCGGGCACGGCGGTCTCAGCGGTCTGCTCACCTGTCTGGCACACGGCCCCGGTGCCGGTTGGAGCGCCCTCGCCGAGGCGATGGCCGCCGATGGCATCACCGTCGAGCTCGACGCGCCTGTCACCGCGCTCGACGTGACCGACGGCGCCGTCTGCACGACAGCCGACGGGCGCACGTGGCACGCGCGCGCCGTCGTGATCGCCGTCCCCGTCAACTGCCTGCCCGCGATCTCGTGCTCGCCCGCCTGGCCCGCGCCCGTGGCCGAGGCCGCTGGTGCCAACGCTGGCTCGGCACTCAAGGTACTCATGCTCGTGCGCGGCATCGAGCCGCACGGCATCGCCGTCGGTGTCGGCGAAGGCCTGCACTGGTGGTACGTCGACGATGCGATCGACGACGTCGTGCGCGTCACGGGCTTCGGCTGGACCGTTGACGGCTTCGACCCCGGCAGCCGCGGCGACATCGAGCGTGCGCTGCATGCCTTCTTCCCCGAGGGCGAGCTCGTGCAGTTCACGCACCACGACTGGGTCGGCGACGAGCGCTCACTCGGCACGTGGCTGACCGCCCCCGCCGGACAGGCGGACCTCGTGGATCCTGCGCGCTTCGCACCGTTCGCCTGCGCCGCCTTCGCCGGCTCCGACGTGGCGCACGAGGAGGCGGGCTGGTTCGAGGGCGCGCTGATCAGCGGGGCGGCCGCGGCCGCCCACGTCCACGCGCAGCTGCTCGGCTAGACTCCACGCGTTCGACGGCGCGGGACAGCGTGCCGGCATCCTTCCCAGCGCTGCCGGAGACCATGCACATGACTGTCCAGAACGAGACCGCCGACCGGCCGATCACCGAGCCGATTCCCGTCGAGCGACGCCTCCTGAGCGGATTCGACGTGGCGATCCTCTGGTCGAACATGGGCGTCAGTCTGCTCGGCATCGTGGCCGGAGCGGGCCTCATCGCCTACGGCGCGGGCTCCACCCGTGCGCTGATCGCGATCCTGATCGGCGGCGTGATCGGCGGCCTCATGCTCGCCGCCGCCGGCGCCCTCGGGGCCGCCTCGGGCCAGCCGGGCATGGTCGTGCTCCGGCGCGCGCTTGGCACCCGCGGGTCGTACCTCCCCACCGGCCTCAACATCCTCCAGGGCATCGGCTGGGGCACGTTCGAGCTCCTCGTCATCGCCGAGGCAGCTCGGCTCATCGTCGACGTCGAGGCGCGCTGGCCCTTCGCCGTCGCGGCGGGCGTGATCGGCACCGCACTCTCGATCATCGGACCGGAGAACGTCACGCGCCGCGTGCTCAAGCGCTTCGTCACGCCGCTGGTGGCGATTGCAATCGTCTACCTGCTGCTGCGCCTGGCGATCGACGGCACCTCATCCGAGCTCGGCGCCGCCGCAGCCGGCGGCATTGGCGTGATGATCGCGATCGACCTCGTCGTCGCCAACTTCGCCTCCTGGCAGCCGCTCGTCCC
>CAJCBN010000371.1 GCA_903960645.1 uncultured Actinomycetes bacterium
CGACGATCTACGCAGAGCAGCTCGTCGCCGAGGGCGTGATGACGCCCGCCGAGGTCGAGGAGATGCGCGAGCGCGTCAGCGCCAAGCTGAAGCAGGCCCACGACGAGATCCGCCACATCACCACTGACGAGCTGATGCCGACCTTCTCGTCCCCGTCGCGCACCAACGTCGAGACCGGTGTCGCCGCCGCGCAGCTCGTGCGCCTCACCGATGAGCTGCTGACGGTCCCGGAGGGCTTCCACGTCAACGAGAAGCTCAAGGCCGTGCTCGAGCGCCGCCGCACTGCCCTCGGCCCCGACGGCGGCATCGAGTGGGGCCATGCGGAGGCGCTCGCCTACGCGACGCTGCTCGAGGAGGGCACCTCCATCCGCCTGACCGGCCAGGACGCGGAGCGCGGCACGTTCGCCCACCGGCACGCCGTCCTGCACGACGCGGACACCGGCGAGGAGTACACGCCGCTCGAGAACATCAGCGGCGCTCGCGCCGGCTTCGAGGTGCGCAACGCGCCGCTGACGGAGACCGCGTGTCTTGGGTTCGAGTACGGCTACTCCACCACGCGCCCCGACGCCCTCGTGCTGTGGGAGGCGCAGTTCGGCGACTTCGTCAACGTCGCGCAGGTCATCGTCGACCAGTTCATCATGAGCGGCCGCACCAAGTGGGGCGACGAGTCGCGCCTCACGCTCCTGCTCCCGCACGCCTACGAGGGCAGCGGGCCCGAGCACTCGTCCGCGCGCCTCGAGCGGTTCCTCAAGATGGCCGCCGAAGACAACTGCACGATCGCGTACCCGACGACCGCCGCGCAGTGCTTCCACCTGCTGCGCCGCCAGGCGCTCGCGCCCGAGCGCCGGCCGCTGATCGTGATGACGCCGAAGTCGCTGCTGCGCCTGAAGGACGCCTCGTCGAACATCGACGACCTGACGCACGGCTCCTTCCAGAAGATCATCGACGACCACGCCGTCGTCGATTTCCGCGACGACATCTCGCGCGTGATCGTCTGCAGCGGCAAGGTCTACTACGACCTCAAGCGCCATCCCGAGTACACCCCGGAGGACGGCACCGCGCTCATTCGCCTCGAGCAGCTCTACCCGTTCCCGACGGAGACGCTGGCCCGTACGCTCGCCGGCTACCCGAACGTCGAGGAGCTCGTCTGGGTGCAGGAGGAGCCGGCCAACATGGGCGCGTGGCGCTCCATCCGGCATCGCCTCGAGATGGCGGCGCCGAGCATCCGTCTGCGCTACGCCGGCCGGCCGTGGCGGGCGAGCCCGTCCGAGGGCTACCCACCCGATCACAAGATCGAGCAGGAGCGCCTCGTGCGCGACGCGCTCGGACTCAACCACCGCTGAGCCGGTACCCTGCCCGTATGGCAGTGGCCGCCACGACGCCCGTCCTCGAGATCGCGGCGCTCGCGCGCGACATCGTCGGCCCCGATTGGGTCATCACCGACGGCGCCCAGCTGCGCGTCTACGAGTGCGACGGCCTCAAGAACCAGCGTGAGATCCCCGGCGCCGTGATCCTCCCCGGCTCGACCGACCAGGTCGCTGCGGTCGTGCGCCTCTGCCACGAGCGGGGCGTGCCCTTCGTGGCCCGCGGGGCCGGCTCCGGCCTGTCGGGCGGCGCCATGCCGACCGCCGCCGGCGTCGTGATCGGCCTGTCCCGCCTGCGCCAGGTGCTCGACCTCGACGTGCCAAACCAGCGCGTGCGCGTGCAGCCCGGTGTCACCAACCTCCACGTCAGCGAGGTCGCCGCGCCACACGGGCTCTACTACGCGCCCGATCCGTCCAGCCAGCAGGTCTGCACCATCGGCGGCAACATCGCCGAGAACGCCGGCGGCGCGCACTGCCTCAAGTACGGCTTCACCACCAACCACGTGCTCGCCGCCACCGTCGTCCTGTCCGACGGCCGCGTGGTCGAGTTCGGCGGCGAGGCACCCGACGCGCCCGGCCTCGACCTGCTCGGCGTGCTGATCGGCAGCGAGGGCACCATCGCCGTGGTCACCGAGGCGCTGCTCAACCTGCTGCCGCGACCGCAGCACGTCGAGACGCTGGTGGCGATGTTCCCCTCGTCGGAGACCGCTGGCGCGGCCGTCTCCGCGATCATCGCCGAGGGCATCGTGCCGGCCGCGGTCGAGATGATGGACCGGCTCGCCATCGATGCCGCCAAGACGCAGACGCCGATCACCTGGGACACGGAGGCCGCGCTGATCGTCGAGCTCGACGGCCCGCTGATCGAGGTGCAGTCGCAGTTCGAGGCGGTCACCGCGATCTGCGAGCGCTGCGGCGCCGACGCCGTCCGGGTGGCGGCGACCCCCGAGGAGCGCATGGAGATCTGGCGGGCCCGCAAGAGCGCCTTCGCCGCCGTCGGCGCGCTCGCGCCCGCGTACCTCGTGCAGGACGGCGTCATCCCACGCACGCGCCTGCCGGAAGTGCTCAACGCCATCCGCGACCTCGCCGACGCGAACGGCGTGCGCGTTGCGAACGTCTTCCACGCCGGCGATGGCAACCTCCACCCGCTCGTCCTCTACGACAACAAGGTCGAGGGCGAGCAGGACCGGGCCGAGCGGGTCGCCATTCGCATCGTCGAGCTGTGCGTCGAGTTCGGCGGCTCGATCACGGGCGAGCACGGGGTCGGCGTGGAGAAGGTCTGCTCGATGCCGAAGATGTTCAGCGGCGACGATCTGACCGCCTTCGCCCGCGTCCGCGCGGCGTTCGACCCCGATGGTCTGTGCAACCCCGACAAGCTGCTGCCGACCCCGCGCCTGTGCGGCGAGGTGCCCGGCTTCCACCACACGCACGCCGTCGAAGCCGCCGGGCTCGGGGAGCGCATGTAGTGGCTGGACTCGCGGAGATCCTCGGCGCCGACCGGCTGTCCGAGGAGCACGACACCCCGGTCGTCACCCCGCGTGACCAGGCCGAGGTTGCCGAGCTGCTCACCGCCGCCACCCGCGACGGGCTGGCCCTGACGATCCGGGGCGGCGGCACGAAGCGCAACTGGCGCGCCGCTCCCGCGCGCTGCGACGCGATCCTGTCGACCGCTGCGCTGGCGGGCATCGTCGATCACCAGCCCGGGGACATGACGCTCGTCGTCCGCGGGGGCACGCCGCTCGTGGACGCTCAGGCCGCCGTCACCGGTGCCGCCGGGCACCGCCAGCGGCTGATGCTCGAGCCGGTCGGCGGCCCCGCCGCCACGCTCGGCGGCATCCTCTCGACTCGCGCTGCCGGCCCGCTCCGCCACCGCTACGGCACGCCGCGCGACATCGTGATCGGTGCCCGCTACGTGACTGGCGACGGCCTCGCCGCCAAGACGGGCGGCACGGTCGTCAAGAACGTCGCCGGCTACGACGTCGCGAAGCTGCTGATCGGCGCGCACGGCTCCCTCGGCGTCATCACGGAGATCGCCGTCAAGCTCCATCCGGTGCCCGACGTTGAGCGCATGCTGGTGCTGCGCTCGACGGACAGCGCCGCAGTGGCGCGCTTCGTGCTGGCGCTGAGCACGGCACCGGTGACGCCGACGCTGGTCGAGGTCCACTGGCCCGACGGCGTCGTCGCCGTCCGCATCGCGAGCACCGCGGCCGGCGCCGACGCTCAGATCGCCCTGCTGCGCGGCCTCGCGCCCCTCGACGAGGTCGACGCCGCTGCCGGCGAGGCGCTGCTCGCCAACCAGCTCGCGCTGCCCTTCGCCGGCACCGGCTCCGTCTTCGGCGTCGGTGTCCGCCCCACGGACCTCGCGCCGCTCCTCGATGCTGTTGCCCTCGTCGGCGGGACCTTCGCGGGGCGTGCCGCCCTCGTGGCGGGCGACGTCCTCCTGCCCGATGAAGACCCCGACCGCAGCAGCCGGCTGATCGCCGCGGTCCGCGGCCTCGGCGGCACGGTGCAGGCGCGCCGCGGTGCCGACGCGCACCGGCTGGCCGCAGCCGCCCACGCGCCGGGCATCGCCGAGCTCGAAGCGGCGATGCGCGAGCAGCTCGATCCCGCCGGGGTCCTCGCATGAGCCTCCCCATCACGCACGTGCCGCCGCGACCCTCCGCGGGCACACCGAAGGGCGCCGCCGACACCACCGCCTTCGCCGCCGGTACGGGGCCGGAGCGGCTGCTCCTCGACGACTGCGTGCACTGCGGCTTCTGCCTGCCGACCTGTCCGACCTACGTCCTGTGGGGCGAGGAGATGGATTCGCCGCGCGGGCGCATCCTGCTGATGGACCTCGCCGAGCAGGGCGAGATCGGCCTCGACGCGACCACGGTGCGCCACTGGGATTCCTGTCTCGGCTGCATGGCGTGCGTCACCAGCTGCCCGTCGGGCGTCCAGTACGACCGGTTGATCGAGGAGACGCGGGCGCAGGTCGAGGAGCGCTTCGAGCGCGCGCCCGCCGATCGGCGCCTGCGCGACGCGCTGTTCGCCGTGCTGCCCCACCACCGCCGCATGAGCGCGGTCGCCGCCCCGCTCCTGCCGTACCGCGCCTCTGGCGCGCAGCGACTGCTGCGCCGCTCCCGGGTCTACGCCGCGCTGCCGGAGCGCATCCGCCGGTTCGAGGCGCTCTCCCCGATCGTCACGTGGGCGGCGCTGCGCGAGCAGGCACCCGTGCACGCACTCCCGGCCTCGCCGCCGAAGCTGAAGGTCGCCCTGCTCACGGGCTGCGTCCAGCGCGCCATCTTCGGCGACGTCAACGCCGCCACCGTGCGGGTGCTGACCGCGCACGGCTGCGAGGTCGTCGCGCCGCGGGCCCAGGGCTGCTGCGGTGCGCTTGAGCTCCATGCCGGGCGTGCGGCGTCCGCCAAGAGTCGTGCCCAGACGCTGATAGACGTCCTCGACGACCCCACCGTCGCCTACGTCGTCGTCAACAGCGCGGGCTGCGGCTCGACCCTCAAGGAGTACGGCGCCATCTTCGCCGACGATGCGCGCTGGGCCGAGCGGGCGGCCGCGTTCGCCGCCAAGGTGCGCGACGTCCACGAGGTGCTGGCCGAATTGGAGCCGCCTGCCACCCTGCGGCCGCTCGAGCTGGACGTCGCGTACCACGACGCCTGCCACCTCGCGCACGCGCAGGGCATCACGGCCGAGCCACGCGACGTGCTGCGGCGCATTCCCGGTCTGGTCGTCCGCGAGATCCCCGAGGCCGCGATCTGCTGCGGCTCGGCTGGCATCTACAACCTGATCAACCCCGTGCCGGCGGCTGAGCTGGGACGGCGCAAGGCCGCCAACGTCCGCAGCGTCGCGCCCGACGCCCTCGCCGCCGCCAACCCCGGCTGCCTGCTCCAGATCTCCGCGAACCTCGGCGCCGAGGGTGAGCCGATCCCGACGTTCCACCCCATCGAGCTGATCGACGCCTCGCTGCGCGGCGAGGATGTCCGCAGCCTGCTCGAGCGCCGCCGCGAGCTGCTGCGCAGCGCCGGTACCGGTGCATGATCTGGGTCCTCGCGGTCCAGGCGTTCGCAACGCTGTTCATGGTCGGCGTCATCTGGATGTGCCAGCTCGCGCACTACCCGCTGCTCAGCGACGTCGGCGCTTCGCTGCCCCGGTATCAGGCCCGCAACGTGCGGCTCACAACGCGCGTCGTCGGGCTCCCGATGATCGCCGAGGCGCTGTGTGCGGTCGCCTTGCTGATCTGGCTGCCCGGCGGCCTGCCGATGTGGTCGGTCTGGCTCGGCTTCGCCTTGGTGCTGGTGGTCTGGATCGCAACGATGGCGTTCTCCGTGCCGATGCACGAGCGCCTCGGGCAGGGGCCCGATGAGGCAGCGCTCCGCCGTCTCGTGCGCACCAACTGGATCCGCACGCTGGCGTGGACCGCACGCGGCGTGCTCGTCCTCTGGATGCTGGTCGCGGTCTAGCGCGGCAGGCGCAGCACGCGGATCGGCCCGGTGCGCATGCCGTACTGGTTGACCGGCTGGCCGACAATCACGCCGTTCATCTCCTCGAAGCGCCGCACCCACACCGCGATCGGCAGGTAGGACGCGCCGATCGCGAGGAACATCAGTGCCGCGAGGCCGCGGTACGGCTCGCCGCCGGGTACCAGGGCGAGCACCAGGAGCAGGACGATGGCGATTCCCGCGGGCCCGAGGCAGCGCCCGACCGTCTGGCTCGGCGCGGCGAACAGCACGCCGACAGCGGGTTCGGCGCGCTTCAGCGCGCCGTGGATCGCCAGCACGCTGGCCACGCCAAGGGCGAGTGCCACGACAATCGCAAGACCACTCGCCTGCCACCAGCCGAACAACGGCGCACCGCCGACGAGGATCAACGCGAGCACGTTCAGGAATCCGAGAAGGGCCCAGGCACCGCCGTTGAAGGCTTGGAGCAATGCGAGCTGGGAAAGCGCCACTGGCCACACCCTATCCGACGCGACCGGTTTCGAACCGCGCCTCGTCGATCTCGCGCGCCGCGGCGTCGCCGATCGACGGCAAAACCGAGTACCCGCATCGACACGACGGACGCCCACCGGCTGCGGGGCGTTGGGCGGTACGGCCTGCGCCACCGCCACGCCCTGGACAAAATGGGCCCGGGCCCACCTTGTCCAAGCCAACCAGTGCCGCAAATCGTGCCTACCGTGCCCGCACTGCGCCCAACGCGCAATGGCGCGAACGCTTGCGCACACGTGCGCGTCGACAATGCGCCGACCAGCGCACCGGCCGTCACACCCTTTGCACGCATCGCGCGCGCGACGCGCGGGCTGTGCCAACTCTGGCCTGACACCACGGGCCCGGGCCCACCGTGTCCTGCCGCGCGCTTGCGCGCGGCAGGTGCGCGCCGTGTGCTGACAGCCACCCGCAAGCGCGCGCCTAGACTGCGCGCATGGCTGCAATCGAGGTGCGCGGACTGGTCCGCGAGTTCAAGAAGGGGCCGCGCGCCGTCGATGGCATCGACATCACGGTGGCCGAGGGCGAGATTTACGGCTTTCTGGGGCCGAACGGCGCCGGCAAGTCGACCACGGTGCTGATGCTGACGACGCTGCTGCCGCCGACGGCGGGCACGGCGACGGTAGCCGGCTTCGACATCGTCAAGCAGGGCGCCGAGGTGCGCGGGGCGATCGGCGCGGCACTGCAGGAGGCCGCGCTCGACAAGTTCCTGACCGGCCGTGAGCACCTCAAGCTGCAGGGCTCGCTGCACGGCATGAAGAGCGCCGAGCTCAAGCGTCGCAGCGACGAGCTGCTGGAGCGCGTCGGCCTGATGGAGGCCGCAGATCGCAAGGTCGGCGGCTACTCCGGCGGCATGAAGCGCCGACTCG
Source organism: uncultured Actinomycetes bacterium (assembly GCA_903960645.1). Taxonomy (GTDB): domain Bacteria; phylum Actinomycetota; class Thermoleophilia; order Gaiellales; family F1-60-MAGs149; genus F1-60-MAGs149. The sequence continues at coordinate 7,210 of CAJCBN010000371.1, forward strand.
ATCTCGCGCTCGCTCTACTCCACGGCCCGCGCGTGCTCTTCCTCGACGAGCCGACCACCGGTCTCGACCCGCAGAGCCGCACGGCGCTCTGGGATGAGGTCGCGCGGCTCAGCCGCGAAGACGGCGTCACCGTCTTCCTCACGACGCAGTACCTCGAGGAGGCCGACGCCCTCGCCAACCGCGTCGGCATCATCGACCACGGCCACATCGTCATCGAGGGCACGCCCGCCGAGCTGAAGGCCTCCGTCGGCCGCTCCAGCGTTGAGATCGAGCCCCATGACGCGGCGCGCCTTCCCGACCTCGAACGTGCGCTCGCCCCCTTCGGCACCCCGATCGCCACGCGCGGCACCAGCGCCTCGATCCGCCTCGCAGAGGGCGTCGGCGACGTGGCCGCGATCGTTCGCGCACTCGACAGCACCGGCATCGCCATTCACCAGCTGCGCCTGCGCGAGCCGACCCTCGACGACGTGTTCCTCGAGCAGACCGGACGTTCGCTCGAAGGCTCCGGCGGGGCGAGCGACGAGGACGACGCCGAGCAGTGAGCACGCTCGCCCTTCAGGTCCGGGTCCTATCCGAGCGCTCCGTGCGCCGGACGCTGCGGCAGCCCGCCGCGATCATCCCCGCGATCGTCTTCCCGATCATGCTCCTGTTCGTCTCGGCGGGCGGCCTCACCGCCGCCGAGAACCTGCCGGGCTTCCCCGACGTCTCGTACTTCGATTTCGCACTGGCGGTGACCTTCATGCAGGGTGCGATCTTCGCGACGGGCGGCGCGGGTACCGACCTCGCCACCGACATCGACACGGGCTTCCTCAACCGCCTCGCGCTGACCCCGATGAGCGGTGCCGCCCTCGTCTTGGGCCAGCTCGGCGGCGCCATCACGCTGGGCGTCTTCCAGGCGACGTGCTACCTCGCCGCGGGCTTCCTCGGCGGGGCGACGATCGCCGCCGGTGTCGGCGGCGTGGTCGTGCTCTACCTGCTCGTCGTCCTGATGGCGATCGGCTTCGGCGCACTCGGCGTCGCGGCCGCGTTGCGCACCGGCAACGGCGAGGCCGTCCAGGGCCTCTTCCCCGTCCTCTTCGTGCTGCTCTTCCTGAGCACCATCAACCTGCCGCTCGACCTGATCCCGATCACCTGGTTCCGCTGGGTCGCGACGGTCAACCCGATCACGTACCTCGTCGACGCCCTGCGCAGCCTGATCATCGCCGGCTGGGACTGGCCGACGCTCGCCGCCGGCTTCGGTGTCGCACTCGCGATCGCCGTCGTCGGCATCCTGCTCTCGGCGGCGGCCCTGCGCGGAAGGCTGCAGCGGACATGACCGGCTTCGCAGTCTGGTGGGGCGGCGTCAGTGGCATCGCCGCGCGCCAATCCCGCGCGTTTTTCACCAACCCGGCGCTGATCATCCCCGGTCTCCTCTTCCCGATGCTCTTCTTCGCAGCCTTCGCGGGCGGCCTGTCGGACCTCACCCGCATCCCCGGCTTCGACTACGCCCCCGGCTACACCTCATTCCAATACGTCTTCGTGCTCTTCCAGTCGTCGATGTTCGGCGGGATCTTCATCGGCTTCGCCGTCGCCCGCGACTTTGAGAACGGCTTCGCCCGCCGCCTGATGCTGGGCGCGCCACACCGCTCGGCGATCCTCTTCGGCTACGCGCTGTCGGCGATGATCCGCGCTGCCTTCACCATCATCTTCGTGACCGTGATCGCACTCGTGGCCGGCATCGACATCATGGGATCGCCGGCCGAGGTCGTCCTGCTCTACCTGCTCGCGCTCCTGTCGAACATCCTCGGCTCGCTCTGGGCGCTCGGCATTGCCTTCCGCTTCCAGTCGCTGAGCGCGACGCCGTTCATGCAGATCCCGCTCTTCATCCTGCTGTTCCTCGCCCCCGTCTACGTGCCGCTGCAGCTGTTGGGTGGCTGGATCCGCCACGTCGCCGACGTCAACCCGGCCACCTTCCTGCTTGAGGGTGGGCGCGCGCTGCTCGCCGGCAGTGCGGGGCCGGTGCTGGCCGCCTGGCTCGTGATCATCATCGGCGGCATCGTGCTCGGCATCTGGTCGCTGAGCGGCCTCCGTGCCGCCGAGACCCGCTAGCCGAGCAGGCGTCGGACGATAGCGATCTGCAGCTCCGTCGCGAGACCGAGGTCATCGCGGTGGATGCGCTCATCCTTGTTGTGGATGCCGTTCTCGTAGAGGTCCAGCGGGGTGTGCCGCAGCGGCCAGAAGCCGTAGGCGACCGTCCCGAAGGCCTGCCGCATGTAGGCCGCGTCGGTAAAGCCCGTCGACAGCTGCGGCACGAGCGTGGCGCCCGGATCGACCGCCTCAAGGGCGTCGGCGATCGCCGCGTGGAGCGGCGTGCCGAGCGCGGATTCCGTGCCCCCGTTGATGTGCTGGTCGAAGACACGCTCGTACGGGATATCGGTACCGAACGCCGCGGCGAGCTCGCGATCGAGGTCGGCCTCGACGTCGCCCGGCAGGATCCGGCAGTCGAGTCCAACCGATGC
>CAJCBN010000372.1 GCA_903960645.1 uncultured Actinomycetes bacterium
CTTCTCTGCCACCAGCATGCTGGCGATCGCCACGGGAACGACACCCGTCTCGCGGCACCAGCCGATGAACACCGCCTCCTGGCGCGTCCAGCCCGCGCGTCGGTCGAGGCCGAGGCAGATGGCGACCGTGGCCGGGCGGGCAATGAAGATGAACACCGCCATCACGGCGAGGCCCGCCCAGAGGTTGTCCAGCAGCAGTTGGACATCGAGGTTGAGGCCGAGCACGACGAAGATCGCGAGTACGACGATGTCGACGGTCTGCGTCGTGTACTGCTCAAGCATGCGCTCCTGCTCGTGGTCATGGTCGATGCGGATGAGGTCCTTGTTGCCGACGATCAGGCCGGCGACGAAAGCCGCCAGATACGGCGAGCCACCCGCCACCTCGCTCGACACGTAGGCGAGGGCGACGACCGCGAGGAGCGTCGCGCCGACCGACTCGCGCAGCACGCCGAAGCGTCGCGACGAGAGCAGAACGGCGATCAGGACGCCGCCGACGATGCCGATCACCAGGCCGAGGCCAATGTTGCGCAGAAACTCGACCAGCGGGCTGTCCCCGGCAATGAGCGAGCCGGTGAGGCCGCCGGCGGTGATGATTCCCGCCATCGTGAGGGCGAGGATGGCGCTCATCGGATCGTTGATGGCGCTCTCGGCGATCACCGTCTGCGCGACGCGCGGGCGCAGACCGAGCCGGTCGAACAGCGGCACGAGGATCGCCGGGTCGGTGGCGCCGAGCACGGCGCCGACGAGCAGCGCGATCTCCCAGGAGACGCCAAACAGCGGCATCACGGCGAGGGCGACGATGCCGGCCGTGATCATCACGCCGGGGATGGCCAAGAGCAGCAGACCGACCGCCGTGCGCGAGATGACGCGCAGCGAGACGCCCAGTCCGCCGTGGAAGAGGATCAGCGCCACGCCCATGGTGAAGAGGAGCGACGGTCCGACGCCATCGATCGGCACGTCGACCAGGTTGAGTAGAGTCGGGCCGGCGATGATGCCGGCGACCACGAGCACCACCATGCTCGGCAGCCGCAGCAGGGCGGCGATGGGAATCGCGATCAGGCCGACGGCCAGGACGATGCCGATCGTGCGGAGGATCTCCTCGACATCCATGCGGGGATTGTATGCCTTCGCCTGCCGGCGGAGGACTCCTGTGTGGGGTCCGTCCGATGGAGGCGTTACCTTTGTCGTCCCCGTCGAGTGAGCGGGTTCTAGGATACGAACACCTCGCCGATGGGGCGGGACCAGGAGGAGATCGAGATGGAGATCGAGCGGCGCTACACCACAGAGGGGAAGGATCCCTACGACGGGATCTCGTTCGTCGAGCGCACGTCGCGCATCGTGAACCCCGACGGATCGGTCGCTTTCGAGGCGACGATCATGGCCCCCGAGGCCTGGAGTCAGGTCGCCGTCGACATCCTCGCCCAGAAGTACTGCCGCAAGGCCGGCGTCGCCGCCGCCCTCAAGCCGGTCGCCGAAGACGGCGTGCCGTCGTGGCTGCAGCGCCATGAGCCCGATACCTCCGTGATCGACGCCCTTCCCGAGGAGCAGCGCTTCGTCGGTGAGAACGACGCCCGCCAGGTCTTCGGCCGGCTCGCCGGCTGCTGGGCCTACTGGGGCTTCACCCACGGCTACTTCGACGAGCAGGGCGCGCTCGCGTTCCGTGACGAGCTGTCCGCCATGTTGGCCCTCCAGGTCGCCGCGCCGAACTCCCCGCAGTGGTTCAACACCGGCCTGCACTGGGCCTACGGCATCAGCGGACCGGCGCAGGGCCACTGGTACTGCGACGCGGTCACCGGCGAGCTCAAGCGCTCGACGTCGGCCTACGAGCGCCCGGCCCCGCACGCCTGCTTCATCCAGTCCGTCGACGACGACCTCGTCAACGAGGGCGGCATCATGGACCTCTGGGTCCGCGAGGCGCGCGTCTTCAAGTACGGCTCGGGTACCGGCTCCAACTTCTCCAAGCTCCGCGGCTCCGACGAGCGCCTGTCGGGCGGCGGCCGCTCGTCCGGCCTGATGAGCTTCCTCAAGATCGGCGACCGCGCCGCGGGCGCCATCAAGTCCGGCGGCACGACGCGCCGGGCGGCCAAGATGGTCACGCTCGACCTCGACCATCCGGACATCGAGCAGTACGTCCGCTGGAAGGTTGTCGAGGAGACCAAGGTCGCCGCGCTTGTCGCCGGCTCCCGGATGCTCAACCGCCACCTCAA
>CAJCBN010000373.1 GCA_903960645.1 uncultured Actinomycetes bacterium
CAGCACGCGATTGGCGCTGATGCACGTCTGCCCCGCGTTGCGGTACTTGGCAACACTGATGGCCGCGATCGCGTCGTCGAGATCCGCATCATCGAAGACGAGGAACGGCGCGTTGCCACCCAGCTCAAGCGAGACCTTCTTGACCGTGCTCGCGCACTGCTCCATCAGCAGCTTGCCGACCTGGGTGGAGCCGGTGAACGAGAGCTTGCGCACAATCGGATTCGACGTCATCTCGCCGCCGATCAGCGGCGCATCGGCGGCGTCGCCGGTGACGATGCTGAGCACGCCCGGGTGCAGCCCGACCCGCTCGGCCAGGACCATCACGGCGAGCGCGCTGAGCGGCGTCTGCTCGGCCGGCTTCAGCACCATCGAGCAGCCGACGGCGAGCGCCGGTGCGGCCTTGCGCGTCGGCATCGCAGACGGGAAGTTCCACGGCGTGATGCCGGCAGTCACGCCGATCGGCTGGCGCAGCACCACGAGGCGGCGCTCCGCCATCGGCGCCGGGATCGTCTCGCCGTAGACCCGCTTGGCCTCCTCGCCGAACCACTCGAAGAACGAGGCGGCGTAGGCCACCTCGGCCTTGGCCTCGCCCCACGGCTTGCCCTGCTCGGCGGTCATGATCGTCGCCAGGTCGTCGGCATTCGCCAGCATCGCGTCGGCGAGGTCGCGCAGGATGCGCGCGCGATCCTTGGCGAGTAGCTTTGCCCACCCGACCTGCGCGCGTTCAGCGGCCTCGATCGCGCGCCGCGTCTCAGCCGCCCCGAGGCGCGGAACGTTGGCGATCACCTCGCCGGTGGCGGGATTGAAGACGGGGAAGGTCTCGCCGCTGTCGGCGTCGATCCACTGGCCTGCGACATGGGCCTGCTGGCGGAGGAGATCGGGGTCGTTCAGCGTGAGCGTCATGCCGGCGATGCTACCCGATGGTCGGCCGAGCACCGGACGATCACTGACCGCAGATCAGGGGATTGCCGCAGGGCGCGCACGGTCACTCCGGGTGCAATCGCGGACGCCTGGGTGTACAACTCGCCCATGAGCAGCATTCTGGGGTTCTCCACCGAGCAGGGCACGGACGATCTGGTCACCGCAGGCGTGATCGCGAAGGCGCAGGCCGCCGGTGTGACAGAGGTCGTCATGGTCACCCATGGCGGCATGAACACGACGATCGGCCACGGTCTCGGCCAGGAGTTCGTCGAAGGCGAGAGCGGCGCCGCGGCAACTGCGCGAGCCGAGGCGATGTGCGCGGTCGCTCGGGCGCAGGGACTCACGGCGACACCGCAGCCAACCAGCGGCCCCGAGGGCGCGTGTGTGACCGCCGCCTGCGAGCGCTACACGCCCACTGCGGTGGTCGTCGGCACCCCGCGCCATCGTCTGGTCGGCGACCTCTGGGACACCGAGAGCGTGCGCGCGGCAAAGCACCACTGCGACGACGTCGAGGCTGTGCACGACTGAATCTGTCGGGTGCGACACCGCCCGCCACTGCACGAGAACAGGAGCCCCGGCAGCGCCCGGGGCTCCGTCGTTTTCGGGCTCTGATCGCAGCGGGAATTCGGCCGGAGACGATCAACCTGCGGATATGACCTATGGGATGAGTAGGCTTCCATCCCATCGCATGCGTTCCCCGGTGCGCTCGCACTACAGACCCAGGAGATGACCTCACGATGGCAACGACGACGAACCGACGCGGATCAGTCGCTCTCGACGCGCACGGACTCGCGCCCAGCGGCGAGGCACACTGGAACCTGACCACCGCCGAGCTCTACGAGCACACGCTTCGCGCCGATGCCGGCACGCTGGCCGCCGGCGGCTCGCTCGTCGTCAACACCGCCCCGAACACGGGCCGCTCGCCCAAGGACAAGTTCATCGTCGAGGAGCCCGGCGCCAAGGATCGCATCTGGTGGGGCCCCGTCAACCGTCCGATCTCGCAGGAGCACAACGCGCTGATCCGCGCCGACCTGATCGACTACCTCAACGCCGGCGACGTCTATGTCCTCGACGCGTGGGCCGGCGCGCACCCCGAGCACCGCACCGCGATCCGCGTCGTCAGCAACTCGGCGTGGCACCTCCTGTTCGCCCAGACGATGCTGATCCCGGCGACCGCGGATGAGATCCCCTCGCACGATCCCGAGGTGCTGATCCTCCATGCCCCCGAGTTCAAGGCCGACCCGGAGAAGCACGGCACTCGCGTCAGTGGCTTCGTGACCATCGACTTCACCGGTGGCGAGATCCTGATCGGCGGCACGCGCTACGCGGGCGAGATCAAGAAGTCGGTCTTCACGATCATGAACGACCGCCTGCCGCAGAAGGGCGTGCTGTCCATGCACTGCTCGGCCAACGTTGGCCAGGACGGCAACGTGGCGGTCTTCTTCGGGCTCTCCGGCACGGGCAAGACGACCCTGTCGACCGACTCCGAGCGTCCGCTGATCGGTGACGACGAGCACGGCTGGGCCGATGACGGCGTCTTCAACATCGAGGGCGGCTGCTACGCCAAGGCGATCAACCTGTCCGCCGAGTCCGAGCCGGAGATCTACGCGACGACCGAGATGTTCGGGTCGATCATCGAGAACGTCGTGATGGATCCCGCCACGCGGGAGATCGACTTCGCCGACTCGTCGGTCACCGAGAACACGCGCGTCGCCTACCCGCTGACGTCCATCCCGGGCGTCGTCGAGGCAGGCCGTGCCGGCACGCCGACCGCCGTCGTGCTGCTGACGGCCGATGCGTACGGCGTCCTGCCCCCGGTCGCGAAGCTGACGCCGGAGCAGGCGATGTACCACTTCCTGTCGGGCTACACGGCAAAGCTGGCCGGCACCGAAGTCGGTGTCACCGAGCCGCAGACGACGTTCTCGACGTGCTTCGGCGCGCCGTTCCTCGCTCAGGATCCGGGCGTCTACGCGAAGATGCTGGGCGATCGCCTGGCGGCGACTGGCGCCTCGGCCTGGCTGGTCAACACCGGCTGGACCGGCGGCCCGTACGGCGTCGGCAAGCGCATGCCGATCGCGGCGACGCGCGCGCTCGTCCGTGCCGCCGTCTCCGGCGAGCTCGACGACGTCGAGACGCAGCAGGATCCGATCTTCGGCCTGCACATCCCCGTCGCCGTACCGGGTGTCGACGCGAAGCTCCTCAACCCCGTCGAGACGTGGGACGACCCGGCCGCGTTCGATAAGAAGGCGCACCAGCTGGCCGCGCAGTTCGTCAAGAACTTCGAGCAGTACGCGGACATGGTGCCCGCTGAGGTGCTCGCCGCCGCGCCGGATCCGGCCGGCGAGGAAGCACCCGACTTCGGCGCCGAGGGCTAGAACACCCGTCGTAGATCGGATTCGCGGCGGAGAACTGCTCCGTCGCGAGTCCGCTCTCCGACCGGCTCAGCCGACGAGGTCGTAGCCGTTCGGGCCGACGCGGTAGACGTTGATCGTCGCCCCCTCCAGCTCGTGGCGCTCGTCGAACGCGATCGGCATGTTGAGGATTGACTCCTCGAGTCGGACGTTCGGAATCTCCTCGGTGACGGCGCTCCGCGTGACCTCTTGGTCCCGCTCGCACACGTCGAGCGCCGCGGTCAGCACGACCTGCATGGCCACGTAGGCGGGGCCGCCGAATGACTCGAAGTCGCCGAAGATCGACTGGTAGAGGCGGATGATCTCGCGCCCGCCGGGGTAGCGCGAGATATCCGGCGCGTAGGTGGTGACGTAGGCACCAGGGACGTCGAATGCGTTCACGAAGAGCGCGTCGCCGCCGACGATGGTCGGATACTTGCCGGCGGCGTGCAGCTCCTCGACCATGCGCCGCGCGTCGTCCGGGACGAGCAGTGGCGCGACGACGACGTCGACGCCGGGCGTGACGCGCGTGACGACGTCGGAGTACGACTCCTGCTCGACCTCCACCTGGATGCGGTCAACGTCGATGTCGCGACTGGCGAGCTGCTGGAAGACGGCGTCGCCGAGTCCCTTGGAGTACGGCTCGTTGTCCTGGACGACGAGGACGCCCTCCGGGTCGAGGTCGTCGGCGACGAACGACGCCATCCGCGGCGCCTGCAGCGCGTCGCTGGCGACCACGCGATAGAAGTGGCGCAGGTGCCCATCGGTGAGCGCGGCGTTGGTGGCCGACGGCGACACGTAGGCCAGGCCGGCGCGGTCGAAGACCGGCCCCGCCGTCTCGGTCGCGGACGAGGTCTTCGGTCCGACGACAGCGATGACGTTCGGATTGGCGACGATCCGCCGTGCCTCCTTCGCGCTCTTGTTGTAGTCGTAGTCGACGTTGCTGGGCATCAGCGTGAAGGCCGTCCCGTGCTCGCGGTTGAACCGGTCGAGCGCGACGCGCGCCCAGTTCATCTGGACGTAGTCGGTGTCGCTGTCGCCGCCGTAGGGCGCCATCAC
>CAJCBN010000374.1 GCA_903960645.1 uncultured Actinomycetes bacterium
CCGATCGCGCCGACGAGGCCGGAGCCGATGTCGGAGGCCGTCGAGACGATCACGCGGCCGGTGAACGTCGAGGCGTTCATGCCGTGCTCGGCCGTCAGGACGAGGTACGCGTCGAGGGCGCCGACCTGGGCGTCCGTCGGCTCTGCGCCGTTCATCATGCGGAGGTAGGCGCGGGCGACCGAGTCGCCGGACTGGATGTCGCCCGGCGTGACGCCGGCGCGCTTCGCGCCGAGCAGCGCAACGGAGCCGGCGATGGCTCCGAGTGCGGCCTGCGCGTCGGCGAGGGTGCCGCCCTCGTCGAGGTGGCGCGTGACGCCCCAGGCGCTGATCGCCGAGCGGACAGAGTCCATCGGGATCGCATTGGGGTTGAGCGTGCTCAGGATCGACGGGTCGTCGGAGACCTGACGCATCGCCGAGAAGATGGTCTCGCGCAGCTCCTGCCGCTCGGCCTCGTTCGGCAGACGGCCCGTCCAGAGGAGGTACGCCACCTCCTCAAAGCAGTTCTCGCGCACGAGCACCTCGGCGTCGTGGCCGCGGTAGATCAGCCGGCCGTTCTCGCCGTCGACCAGCGCGATCTCGCTGGGGCCGATGGAGATGCCCTCAAGGCCGTTGCCGGCGTGCATGCGGGGGTTGCTATCTGTAGCCATGGTCATCCTCTAATGAGCGTTGGATAAAACGTAGCCGTATTCCGCATCGTGGGCAGCCAGATGCCGACCCTTCACCAACGGCGATCGAAAGGTGGAGCCAGTCGGGATCGAACCGACGACCCCCTGCTTGCAAAGCAGGTGCTCTCCCAGCTGAGCTATGGCCCCAGGCGCGGACCGCGTCCGCAGGCGGATTGTGCCAGCGCGCCCTGCCCGGCCGCGGCACGCCCGCGGCGCCGAAGCGCGGCGGCGACGAGCCGGGCCGCCGCCTCGGTGTTGGCGATCTGCACAGGCTCCGCCTGGGGGACATGGCGGATATGATTGGACTCGTAGGTGAAACACATGTGACAGATGCTTGGCTTGCTCGCCTGCGTCGGTCCGGAGGAGATCTCGATGGGACAGGCCACTGCAGGGAACCGGGCGCACGACTTCACCCGAGTCGCAGGTAGCTCGGAGATCAGCGGCCTCGTCTGCCGGGTCCGAGCGGTGCTGGTCGCGACCCTGGCCGTCGGGGCGGCGCTCGTGGCACTCGGTGCGCCGGCAGCCTCGGCGACCACCTGGAACCTGCCCGCCAGCGACCTCTCGGCAGCCGGCGACGACGCCGACGCCCCCCAGGTGGCCGTGGGGCCCGACGGCACGACCGCCGTCGTCTGGACGCGCTACGACGGGAGCCGCTTCGTCATTGAGGCGCGGACCCGCGCTCCCGGGGCGAGCGCCTACGGCCCCGTCCAGGACCTCGCGAACGCGGGCAGTGACGCTGACAGGAGCGCCAGCAAACCGCAGGTGGCCGTGGCGCCCGACGGGGCGATCACCGTCCTCTGGGCGCGCGTTCTGGTGAGCGGCTACAGGGTCCAGGGCCGGACCCGCCCCGCCGGCGCCAGCGACTACGGCCCCGTCCAGGACCTCTCCGACGTCGCCGTGGATGTCTCACGGCCCGAGGTGGCCGTCGCGCCCGACGGGACGACCACCGTCGTCTGGTCGCGCGACGCCGGGAGCGGCTTCATCGTCGAGGCCCGGACCCGGCCCGCCGGCGCGGGCGACTACGGCCCCGTCCAGGACCTCTCGGACGGCGTCGAGGGCGCCGTGGAGGCGCGGGTCGCCGTCGCCCGCGACGGGGCGACCACCGTCGTCTGGAAACGCACCCTAACGGGGGCCCGCGGCAACCTCGTCCAGGCCCGGACCCGCCCTGCCGGCGCCAGCGCCTTCGGTGCGACCCAGGACCTCTCGGAGGTGGTCTCCAGCGGGTTAACTCCCCAGCTGGCCGTCGCGCCCGACGGGACGACGACCGTCGTCTGGACGCTGAGCGACCACCCCCGTGTCGTCGTCCAGGCTCGAACCCGCCCCGCCGGGGCGAGCGCCTACGGCGCGACGCGGGACCTCTCCGTCGGCGGCGAGAACCCCGCCGTCGCGGTCGGCACCGACGGGACGACCGCCGTCGTCTGGCAGCAGACGGACCCCGCCGACAGCCGAATCGTCGTCCAGTCCGCGCTGCGGCCGGCCGGCTCCGGCGACTTCGAGGCCGGCCAGACCATCGGCACGACTGACAGCCAATCCACGGTCGACGTGGCCGTGGCGCCCGACGGGGCGGTCACCGCCGTCTGGGCGGTGGCCGCCGCCGGCGACTTCACGGCCCAGGCCGCGACCCGGGCGGCCGGGACGAGCGCCTTCGGGCCGATCCAGACCCTCGCGGAGCGCACGGCGCCGGACGCCCCGGCGATCTGGGTGGCCGCGGGACCGGACGGGGCCGTCACCGCCGTCTGGAGGGGCGCCGACGGGACCAACGCCATCATCCGCACCGCGAGCAGCGCCCCGACCACGTACCCGCTCACGGTCCAGCGCGCCGGCACGGGCGCGGGCGGCGTGAGCTCCGCCCCGGCGGGCATCGCCTGCGGCACGACCTGCGAGGCGCGCTTCACGCTCGGCAGCACGGTCACCCTGACCGCCGCCGCCGCCGCCGGCTCGACCTTCACGGGCTGGTCCGGCGCGGGCTGCTCGGGCACCGCCGCCTGCACCGTGGCGATCGGCGGGGCCCGCTCGGTCACCGCCACCTTCGCCGGCACGAAGCCGGCCCTGCGCGTCGCGGTCAGCAGCCCCGCGCGGATCCGCGCCGGGCGGTCCTTCACCGTGGGCGTCCGCGTCACCAACCAGGGCCCGAAGCGGGCCGTCCCCGCCCGCGCCGGTCGGGCGTCGACCACGGCCACGTCGCTGCGGACCTGCCTCGTGGTCCCGCGGAACCTCTACGTCGCCGCCGCCGGGAAGGGCGGGACGATCCGCGGCCGCTCCGTCTGCTGGTCACGCGCGTCGCTCGCCGCCGGCACGTGGACGTCCTACACGGCGACGCTCCGCTCCTCCCCCTACGTCGGCGGACCGGCGGCCGTCCGGGCCACCGTGTCGGCCGCGGGCGAGTCGGGCGTCACGGGCAGCGCCGCCCGCGCGCGGTCGATCACGATGACCGATCCGCAACCGGCGAGCCGACCGGCCCGGCCGACCGGCTGAGGGCCCCGGGGACGCCGATCCGCCCCCGGGCGTAGTGGAGCCAGTCGGGATCGAACCGACGACCCCCTGCTTGCAAAGCAGGTGCTCTCCCAGCTGAGCTATGGCCCCAGACGCGGAATCGCTCCCGCGCCGCGTATTGTGCCGCGTCTGCGCGAATGACGCTGCGGCAGTACGGTTCCACCCATGACCCACCCGTTCTCCCTCACCGGCCGTACCGCGCTCGTGACCGGCGCCGGCTCCGCCGATGGCATTGGCTTCGCCAGTGCGCGCCTGCTCGCCCAGCAGGGCGCCCGCGTCGTGATCACCTCGACGACGGATCGCATCCACGAGCGCTCGATCGAGCTCGTCAAGGAGGGGC
>CAJCBN010000375.1 GCA_903960645.1 uncultured Actinomycetes bacterium
GCGCCCCGGCTCCGAGCACCGTCAGGGCCGGATAGATGAACAGGATCAGGGTGACCGTCGCCGGGTCCATCCGCTGCACCGCTGCGAAGTAGAGCGCCGGGCCGGCAACGGAGGTGAAGCACGCGATCAGGACGGGGCGGCCGTGGCCGCGCAGCGTGGCGCGGCGCTCGGGGTTGAGGAGGAAGAGCGCGAGGATGAGGAACAGCGCGGCGCGCACGGCGAGGAGGACGCCGACCGAGGCGCCATGGTCGTAGGCGATCGACGCGAAGATGCCCTGCGTCCCGTAGAGCACCGCGGAGACGACGATGAACAGCTGCGCCGTGCGCAGGCTTTGCGGGGCCCGGATCAGCCGGTTGGAGGTCGGCGACGCCATAGCCGGCATCGTACGAAGGCCGGTGGCGCACAGCGGACGCGGCACGGTACTGTTCCGCCCATGGCCGGCCTGTCCCATGAGTCCCGCGCGTTCCGCGATACCGTCGGCGCGTTCGCCACGGGCGTCACCGTCGTCACGACGACGAACGGCGGTGCACCGCAGGGCATGACGCTCAACTCGTTCACGAGCGTGTCGCTCGACCCGCTGCTCGTGCTGGTCTCGATGGCGCACGGCACGCGTTCGCTCGACGGCATCAAGCAGAGTCAGAAGATGGCCGTCAACGTCCTGCACCGCAATCAGCAGGAGGCGGCGCTCGCGTTCGCCAAGCGCGGCGGCGACTTCCCGGCCGAGCACGCGGTGCTCGATCCGCACGGCTTCTACTCGGTTCGCCACTCCTTGGCGATCATGCGCTGCGAGATCTACGACATCGTCACCGCCGGCGATCACGATCTGGTGATCGGCGAGGTCGTCCACTTCGAGAGCTCTCCGGGCGAGCCGCTGATCTTCCATCGCGGCGCCTTCGGCGGCCTCGACGAGGATGCGCTGGTGCCTCGCGGCCGCGTCATCGGGATCTCCGATGGCGAAGGCTGGATGTAACGCGCCACCCGACCGGCGTCCCGATTTTCACGCAGGCGATGCAATTTCCGTTGCAATCGGCTACCGTTGGCGGCATCCCGCCGTTTGGGGGGACGTGAGGCCCGGCGCACTGGGTCGTTAGAGAAGGACGGGTGCCGCATGGCGACCGGAGTTGTGAAGTGGTTCTCCGATGCAAAGGGCTATGGATTCATTGCCCCTGATGGCGGAGGCAAGGATCTCTTCGTCCACTACACCAGCGTTGCGGGTTCGGGTTTCCGCACGCTCCGCGAAGGTGCAAAAGTCACCTTTGAGGCGCGCGAGGGCCAGAAGGGCCCCGAGGCGATCGACGTCGAGATGGTCGACTGATCAACTGCGTCGTGCGGCGTCGCCTCTGCCTTCGGGTAGAGGCGGCGCCTCTTTTTTTGCCCGAACGGACCAGAGGGGTCAGGCCCCTTTGTCTGAGCAAAGGGGTCTGGCCCCTTTGTGTGATCAAAGGGGCCTGACCCCTCTGGTCAGTTGTCTGCAACGCTAGGGCCGGCCAACGAGGACGGAGATGGTGCGATGACTGATGCCTGGAGCGCCTTCGAGGCGCGGATGAACGAGCAGAGCGATCTGGGCGGCATCATGGGCCTGCTCGGCTGGGACGAGCAGACGATGTGCCCACCCGGCGGCCGCGGTGCGCGCGCTCACCACGGCGCGACGCTGGCCGCGCTCGCACACCAGCGCCTCGTCGACCCGGCCTACGGCGCGGCGATCGACGAAGCCGGTGCCCTGCCCGACCTGTCGGTCGCGCAGCGGGCGATGGTACGCGAGGCGCAGCGCGGCCGCGACAAGGCGACCAAGCTGCCCGAGGCCTTCGTGCGCGCACTTGCTCAGCAGCGGTCGGCCACGAACCAGGCCTGGGAGCACGCCCGCGAGACCGGACGGTTCACCGACTACGGGCCCGCGCTGGAGCAGCTGATGCGCCTCAAGGTCGAGGAGGCTGATCTGCTGAAGGGCGACGGCACCCGCTACGACGCGCTGCTCGACGACTTCGAGCCCGGGATGCGTCTGGAGCGCCTCGCGCCCCTGCTCGGCTCGCTGCGCGACCGCCTCGTCCCGTTCGCGCAGCAGTTGCTCGACGCGCCGGCACCGGATGTCGCCGTGCTCGAGCAGCGATTCGACCGCGACCGCCAGTACGCGTTCTCGCTGCGTGTGCTCGCAGACCTCGGCTTCGACTTCGAGCACGGGCGGCAGGATCTCTCGACGCACCCCTTCACCGGCGGCACCGCTCCGACCGACGTGCGGCTGACCACGCGCGTCTGGGAGGACTGGCTGCCGGCCTGCCTCTACGCCACGGTGCACGAGTGCGGCCATGGTCTCTACGAGCAGGGGCATGCCAAGGAGCTGTGGCGCACCAGCGTCTGCGGTGCCCCGTCGCTCGGCCTGCACGAGTCGCAGTCGCGCTTCTACGAGAACGTCATCGGACGCTCGCTGCCGTTCTGGGAGCACTACCTCCCGGTGGCACGCGAGTTCTTCCCCGGTCAGCTCGACGACGTCGACGCACTGGCGATGCAGCGCGCAGTCTGCCGCGTGGCGCGCACGCCCATCCGCGTCGAGTCCGACGAGGTGACGTACAACCTCCACATCCTGCTGCGCTTCGAGCTCGAGGTCGATCTGATCGAGGAGCGCGTCGCCGTTGCGGACCTGCCCGAGGTCTGGAACGCGCGCATGGAGCAGTACCTCGGCTACACGCCGAAGGACGACGTCGAGGGCGTCATGCAGGACGTCCACTGGTCGGAGGGACTGTTCGGGTACTTCCCGACGTACACGCTCGGCAACCTCTACTCGGCGGCGATCCGGGACGCGATGGCGCGCGACCTCGCACTCGACGACCTGATCCGCGCCGGCGAGTTCGCGCCGATCCTCGCCTGGCTGCGCGAGCGCGTCCACGCGGTCGGTGCGGTACCGCTCGGCGAGGACCTCATGCGCGAGGTGACAGGTCGGCCGCTTGAGGTCGATCCGTTCATGGCGTACCTCGAGGCGAAGTACGGCGCGCTGTACGGCATCTGATGCGTCTCGGTTGATCAGAGGGGTCTGGCCCCTTTGTGTGATCAAAGGGGCCA
>CAJCBN010000376.1 GCA_903960645.1 uncultured Actinomycetes bacterium
GTCTCGCTGTTCTCCAGCCCGGCGTACCCGAACCAGGGCTTCCGCTTCGGCGAGGTTGCCTACGGCGTGCAGTTCCATCTCGAGGTCGATGCGGCGCTCGCCGATGAGTGGTCGCGCATCCCGGCCTACAAGACGGCGGCAGAGAACGTGCTCGGACCGGGTGGGCTCGACCAGCTGCTCAGCGGTGTCGCAGACAACGCCGATCGCATGCTCCCCCACGCTCGCACGCTGATCGACGCCTGGCTCGATCATGTGATCGAGTACGGGCGCTCCTAACGTACGCGGACGTTCGGGAGGTCGGCGAAGCCGCGCCGATCGAGCGTGACGATGGTGCGACCCGTGGCGCGTGCCGTGGCGGCGATGATCAGGTCGTGGGCGCCACGCATGGTGCCGGCTCGCCGGCAGTGCTCGAGAAGCGCGGCATGGTGCGGGGCCGTCGCCGTGTCGTACTGAACTACAGCGCACGTTTCGACGACGTGCTCCGCGAAGCGCTGACGACGCTCGGCCGTCGCTCCGCTCGCGAGACGCGCACCGAGGAGGAGCTCGGTAACGGTGATTGCCGCGACGCCGACATCCTCCCCGCCCTCAACTGCTTCGAGGTCAAACGCATCGCGCTCGATTTCGATCAGCACGCTGGTGTCGAGAAGGAGGCCTCTCACCGCGACCACGGGTCGTCGAGTGGTGCCGACTGGTCGCGCACCCAGGCGATATCCGCCGCCCAGTCATCGTCGGTGCCGGGGTGCGCTATGCGATTGGCACGGGCGAAGTCTGCGAGCTCACTCAGCGATCCGCGACGCGCCGGGTGCAGCTCCGCGACGATCCGGCCGTGACGCGTGATGCGGTACGACTCGCCGTCGCGTTCGACCTGATCCAACAACTCGCGAAAGGTGCGAGCCGCATCGGTGGCGGTGATTTCGTGCACGCCAATCAACGTATCAGATAATCCGATTTTCATTCCTTCCAGCGTAGCCACGCCGTGCGGTAGGCGAGTGATGCGGATACGCCAGTCGTGGTCATACGGCGAGCGCGACCGCACACAGACCACTCGCACACGCACCGCACTCCGACTACTCTCGTCGCATGTCCCCCGCTTCGAAGCCCAAGCGCCTCTCGCAGTTTTGGCACCCGATCGCTTCCGTTGAGGAGGTCACCGAGCAGCCGCAGCGCTTCACACTGCTCGATCAGAACCTCGTCGCCTTCCGTACCGAGGCGGGCATCAGCGTCTTCAAGGACCTCTGCATCCACCGCGGCGCCGCACTCTCGCTCGGCGAGGTGAAGAACGGCTGCATCGTGTGTCCGTACCACGGCTGGGAGTACGACTCGACGGGCGCCTGCGTGAAGATCCCCGCGCAGCCCGATAAGCCGGTCCCCGCCGCCGCGCACGCGATTGCGTACCGCGTGGCCGAGAAGTACGGCGTGGTGTGGGTGGCGCTCGAGGAGCCGATCCAGGACATCCCGCACATCCCGCTCGACCTTGACACCGACCCCGCGTATACAAGCGAGCTCTTCAGCATCCTCGAGTGGAACA
>CAJCBN010000377.1 GCA_903960645.1 uncultured Actinomycetes bacterium
GTCTCTGGCCGTGTCATCCCCGGCCGTGCGATCGCGCTGCTCGCGCTCGCGCTGCTGGTCGGCCCGCTCGTCGCCGTCGCCAGTCTGCTGCTGCGGCAGCGGCCGTCGCGCGCGGCGTGGAGCAGCGCGCTGCTCGTCACCGTCGTCGGTGGTGTGCCCGGCATCGCGGCCGTCCTGGCGGCCCGGGCCGTGTACCTCGCCGGGGGCATCGAGACGCCTCCGGGTGCCGACTGGCCGCGGGCCGACGGGCTGGGGCTGCTCGTTGTGTTGCTGGCAGCGGCCGGCGTCAGCGCACTGGCCGGGTTCGTGCTGGTCCGCCGTCTTCGCGTGTCGGTCCCGCTGGTCGCCGGGCCCGCGATCGGCCTGGTGGCCACGGTGCTGCTGATCGCGGGCAGTCCGGCCTCGGTCCTGATCGCCGTGCCCGCGCTCTGGCTCTGGACGCTGCTGCCCCGTCCCGGCGAGCGGCTGCCGCGGCTGCTGTGGAGCCTCGGGCCCGTCCTCGCCACGGCCTTCCTGATCTTCCTGCTGCGCGGCGCGGACCTCGCCGCCCTGATCGGCGCCGCCGGCACGGGCGCACTGCCCGCGGCGCTGGTGGTCGGCGGCGCAGTGCTGGTCGGCGCCGGCGTGGTGGGGGTCTTCGCCGACGACGCGGCGTAGGTGTGGGTGGGGTTCAGCCCGGATGCGACAAAGGGGTCAGACCCTTTCGTCGCATTCCCGCCTGCATCGCCGACCGAAGAGCAGCGCGGACTGCGGGTCATGCGACGAAAGGGTCTGACCCCTTTGTCGCATCCAGATCGGCGCCTCGACGCGCACGCGCCGAAACCGCCTCGCCGGCTAATCGGCAGCACCCCCAGCCGACGGTGCGGCCCGCCTTGACGCGCACGCGCCGAATCCGCCTCGGCGACTGACCGGCAGAACCCTTAGCCGACGATGCGGCCCGCGTCGACGACCGTCTCGCCGTCGAGGCGCAGGGTGCAGCGGCGCATGGGGAAGTCGAAGTGGCCGCGGGTGAAGCGGCCGGCGTTCTCGTTGGCACCCGTCGAGAACAGGAAGTTGCCCGCGAAGGCGCGCAGCTCGATGCCGTTGGTCTCGCGCTTGTCGACCAGCATCAGCGCATCCCAACGGGCCGCCGGGTTCATCCCCCAACCGACGTGGCTCACGCTGTAGGCCTCCTCATCGTCGAAGGCGGCGAGGTACGAGCGGAGCAGATCCGCGTCGAGGTGGTGGCCGTCGATGTCGACGACGCGGTCGTTCTCGATCGTCAGGCGCACCGGATCTCGCAGGTAGTCCTTGAACGTCAGGTTGACGTCGCCCGGTGCCAGCACGACCGTGCCCGCGACGGTGCCCGCGGCGGGGAAGGCGACGACGAGACCGCCCGGCCAGTGCGCGACCGTGCCGGGACCGTCCGTCGCACCCCAGGAGCCGGCGGTGAAGGCGCCCGCCAATTGCACGCGCAGGTCGGTGCCGGCCGGCGAGGTGACGTGCAGCTCGGAGGCGGCGCGCAGACGCTCGAGCCCGGCCAGGACGCGGGCCTTGAGAGCGCCGTCGTCGGGCGCCCAGCGCTCGAAGGCCTCGGGATCCTCACTCGGGATCATCAGCACGCGCGCGCCGGCGCCGAGGATCGCCGGCAGCTCGGGGGCGTGCAGGAGCCCCTCGACCGTGCAGTCGAGCACGAGGTCAGCGGCGCTCAGCGCCGCGATCGCCGCCGGGTTGCCCTGCAGGGCGATGCTCGAGCCCGTCGAGCGGATCGCGACCGGGCCCGGGTTCGCCGGTGTCGGCATGCGCACGTCGACGACGCGACCGCCGAGGTCCTCGGCAGCCAGCCGGGCGACGTCCACGAGGGCGGTACGGCTCGTCGACTCGCTCAGCACCGCGACGACCTCGCCGGCGGTCAGCCCGCTCGCCACGAGCGCGCGGCGGAAGACATCGAGTGTTCGGTGCTCCATCAGACGGCCTCCACCATGTCGAGATGATCGCGCAAAAGCGCGTTGAACGCATCCGGCGCCTCGAACGAGGTGTAGTGCCCGGCGCCCGCGATCACCTCGAGCCGCGCGCCGGGGATGCCCGCCGCAATCGCCTCGGAGTAGGCGGGCGGCGTCTCCTCGTCGAGCTCGCCGACGACCACAAGCGTGGGCGCCGCGATCTCGCCGAGCTGTGTGCGGACGTCGTGTCCAGGCAGCGCGGCGATGGTCTGGCGTAGACCGTCGAGCGGGACGCGCAGCATCGATGCGACCGCGGCGGCGACGGCCTCATCCGACACGTTCGGGCCCATGATTCCGCGCAGCACGGGTTCGGCGAAGTCGGGCACCTGTGCGCCGGCGTCAAGCGGGGCGAGCCGCGCGGCGCGCCAC
>CAJCBN010000378.1 GCA_903960645.1 uncultured Actinomycetes bacterium
ATGAGGTCGTGCCGGTCGGCGACGTGCTGGATGTAGCGCAGGATCTCGCTCTGCTTCGAGTAGCGCTCCGACCAGCTCCACTCCTGCTCGAGCTCGGTGTCCCACGAGTACGAGTAGGTCATGCTCTCGACGTCGCAGCGCAGCCCGGGGTAGCGGTTCCACCACCACGTGCCGCCGATCGCGGGTGCCTTCTCGACGATCTGCGCATCCAGGCCGCGCCGACGCAGCAGGTGGAGGAGGTACAGGCCGGAGAAGCCGGCGCCGACGATCAGGGCATCGAGGCTGCGGCGCTCCACGTCAGACCTCCTGCGCCAGCAGCTCGCGGAGGTGCAGCTCGATCTGGGGCAGGTAGCCCGGGTCGGTTGCGATCAGGCCCATATGGCCGTCGATCGAGGTGATTACGCGCATCTCGCCGTCGGGTACCAGCGCGATCTCGTCGGCGATGTCGCGGGGCGGGAAGAACATGTCTTCCGAGATCGGCATCGCGTAGACCTTCGCCTTGATGCGCCCGAGCGCAGCGCCGAGCGAGCCGCCCGCGTTGCGCCCGACATCGGCGTGCTGCCACTTCCAACCCATCGCGAGCAGTGAGTTCGGGTCGAGCACCTCGTGGTACCCGTGCGTGAAGTCGCGCGTGAAGTCGTCGAACGTGGGGAAGTCGCCGACGCGCCGCCAACACTCCTGCTTGTACCACTCGGTCGACCAGCCCATCACGCCCGCCAGTCGCCCGTGCAGGCGCAGGCCCGCGGCGACCTCTTCGGGCGAGCCGTAGTTGCCGGCGTTCCAACCGGGATCGGCGGTGATCGCGTCCATCAGGCTCTGCGTGTAGAGGAAGTCGTGATGCGTATTGCGCGCCGTGCCCGCGATCGGGGCTGCGCGCAGCACCTTGTCGGGGAACCGCACGGCCCACTCCCACGTCTGCTGGGCGCCCATCGAGCCGCCCACCACGAGCGCGAGTTGCTCAACGCCGAAGACCTCGCGCAGCAGCTGCTCCTGTGCGCGCACGTCGTCGCCGATACGCACCTTCGGGAAGTTCGGGCCAGCGTGTGTGCCGTCGACGTTGTGCGGCGACGACGACAGGCCGTTGCCGATCTGATTGACGCAGACGATGAAGTACTCGTCGGGGTTCAGCACGCGATCGGGGCCGATGTAGACCTGCTCCATGATCTGGTGCGTCCCCGAGTACCACGTGGGGACGAGGATGCAGTTATCGCGCGCAGCATTGAGTTCGCCCTGCGTGCTGACGGCCAGCTGGAGGTCCGGCAGGACGCCGCCCTCTTCGAGCTCGAAGTCGCCGAGGCCGTGGAGCGTGAACGGCCCGTGAAATTCTTCGGTGTAGAACGGCAGGTCGACAGGCATCGTGGTCAGTCGCCGTGGACGAGATCGGCCGCTTCGGCTTCGAGCTCGCCTTCGTAGATGTAGCGCTCGCGTGGATCGAAGAGCTCGATGCCGGCGAGGTAGCCCTCGTAGATCGCGTGGTCGAGCTTGCGGCAGGCGACCGCATCGCCGATGCGGTGCACGTGCGGATGCGCGTCCTTGAGCTCGAGGTAGAGAGCGTCATCCGGCTTCTGGCCGGTCACGACCACGCTGTCGTACGGGAGCCCCGCTTCGGCGGCACCCGTGTAGAGGTTCCACATCTCGACCGCCTCGTCGCCGATCGCGCTGGCCCACGTGTTGATCGTGTAGGTCAGGCCCTTCTCGAACTGGCGCTGGTAGAGCGTCGCCATGTCGAGGCCGCCGGAGGTGAAGGGGTAGAGCTGGTTCCAGCGCGTCGCGACGTGCACGGCGTGGCCGCGGTCGAGCAGCACCTCGGCGGCACCGGCCGCCGTGCGGGAGCCGTCGTCGTCGAGCAGTACGACGCGGTGGCCGATGCCGTCCGCACCGTCGATCGCCTCCCACAGCGTGAAGACGCGCCCGTTGTCGGTGCCCGGGAGGTCATCGACGAGCGGCTGAACGGGCGAGAAGCCCGAGCGGCTCGGTAGCGCGCCGGTCGCAATGATCACGCCGTCCGGCGCGAGCTCGTGGATCAGCTCGGGCGTCGCCCGCGTGCCGAGTCGGATGTCGACGCCGCCGAGCGCCATCTGCACCTTGAGGTCGCGCGTGACGACGTTCCACATGTGCCGGCCCGGCGTCTTGACGACGAGCTTGAGCTGGCCGCCGAGCTCATCCGTGGCCTCGAGCAGCGTCACGCGATGGCCGCGCTTGCCGAGGGTCTCGGCCGCCTTCATGCCCGCCGCGCCACCGCCGACCACGACCCAGTGGCCCGGGTCGGTCGCCGGCACGAGCTCGCGGAAGCGGCCCTCGCGGCCGGTCGCCGGGTTGACGGTGCAGGAGACCGGGAAGCCCTTGTAGATGCGGCCGATGCAGCCCTGGTTGCCGCGGATGCAGTGGATGATCTCGTCGGCCTTGCCTGCGGCCGCCTTGTTGGCAAAGTCCGGGTCGGCGATCAGCGCGCGCGTCATCGCGACCATGTCGGCCTTGCCGCTGGCCAGGATCTCCTCGCCCATCGCGGGATCCTTGATGCCGCCGACGGTGAACACGGGGATGTCAGCGACGGCCTTGACGCGCGCCGTCAACTCGACGAGGTAGCCGTCCGGCTCGTCCGAGGGCTGCATCGCCATGTGGATGTTGTGGTAGCCGGCCGCTGAGACGTTGATGTAGTCGATCTGGCACTGCTCCTGCAGGTGCCGCGCCGCGGCGACCGCGTCGTCGCCGTCGAGCCCGCCCGGCATGTAGTCGTGCAGGTTGAGGCGGATGCCGACCGTCCAGTCGTCGCCGACCTTCGCGCGGATCGCGTCGATCACCTCGACGGTCAGGCGCAGGCGGTTCTCCAGCGAGCCGCCGTACTCGTCGGTGCGCTTGTTGTAGAGCGGGCTGAGGAACTGGTGGAGCAGGTACGAGTGCGCGATGTGCACCTCGGTGCCGTCGAAGCCGCCCTCGCGGGACAGCTCGGCGCAGCGTGCCCACCAGTCGATCAGCTCCTGGATGTCCTCGTGCTCCATCGCCTTCGGCATCTCGCCGTAGGCCGGGCTCTTGACGTTCGACGGGCCCCATAGGACGCGGATGTCGTCGGCGGAATCGGAGGTGGCGTTGCCGCCGAAGTGGTTGAGCTGCTCGAAGATCGCGGCGCCGTGCTCGTGCACCGCGCCGGTCAGGCGCTGGTTCGTCGCGACGGCGTCCTTGAGGTACGCCCACATGAAGCGCTGATTGCCGGTTGTCGAGGTGGGGTGGACGAGCCGGTTGCCGGTGATCAGGAGCCCCGCGCCGCCCTTGGCGCGTGCCACCTGGTAGTCGATGTCGCGCTGCGTGTCGTGCCCGTTCTGCGAGTACATCTTCGCGTGGGCGGTCTGCATGATCCGGTTGCGAACCTCAGTCGTGCCGATCTGCAGGGGGCTCAGCAGGTGCGGGTACTCGCTGCTCATGGGTCAATCCCCTCCTCGGGAGATGTATGACCGAGAGCGTAGTGCAGGCCGTGCCGATTCGGGAGGTGCGCGTGCGGGTGCGTCGGTGACGCTGCCCGAGGGTGGGTGACGCGCCGCCGGCGCTGATCGCGCGCCCAAGGTCTCTGACAGCCAGTAGGCTGCTCTTGACTCAAGACCGGAGAGCACCATGCTGTCGAAGCACGAGCAGGACGACACCCAGATCGCACCCCTCTATGGCTCGCGCGCGATGGTCGCTCCGATCCCGAAGTGGACGCTGGCCGAGGGCGAGATGGCCCCGGATGCCGCGTACCAGATCATTCATGACGATCTGACGCTGAACGGCAACCCGCTGCTCAACCTCGCCTCCTTCGTGACGACGTGGATGGATCCGCAGGCGCGTGACCTGATGATGGAGGCGATGCCCGTCAACTTCGTCGACGCGCCCGAGTATCCCCAGACGGCCGAGCTCGAGCGCCGCTGCGTCTCGATCATCGCCGACCTCTTCAACGCCGACGCAACGGGGGAGACCGCTGTCGGCACCTCGACGGTTGGCTCGTCGGAGGCCGTGATGCTCGCGGGGCTCGCGCTCAAGTGGAACTGGCGCACCCGCCGCGCCGCCCAGGGCAAGCCCGCCGACAAGCCCAACATCGTGACGGGCTCGAACGTGCAGGTCGTCTGGGACAAGCTCGCGCGCTACTTCGACATCGAGCTGCGCTGCGTCGACATGACGCACGAGCGCACCGTGATCGGTGTTCCCGAGGCCAAGGCGCTGATCGACGAGAACACGATCGCCGTCGTCGGCATCCTCGGTTCCACGTACACCGGCGAGTTCGAGCCGATCCAAGAGCTCGACGCGATGCTGCAGGCACTCAACAAGGAGACCGGGTGGGATGTGCCGCTGCACGTCGACGCGGCCTCCGGTGGCTTCGTCGCGCCGTTCGCCTACCCCGATCTGATCTGGGACTTCCGGCTGCCGACCGTCAAGTCGATCAACGTCTCGGGCCACAAGTACGGCCTCGTCTACCCGGGTGTCGGCTGGGCGATCTGGCGCTCGCGCGAGGAGCTGCCCGACGACCTGCTGTTCCACGACGCGTACCTCGGCGAGGACCAGATCACCTTCAACCTCAACTTCTCGAAGGCGTCGAACCAGGTCGTCGGTCAGTACTACAACTTCCTGCGCCTTGGGCGTGAGGGCTACACGCGGATCATGCAGGGGCTGCTCGAGACCTCGGCGCACATCGCCGATGCCGCCGAGGCCAGCGGGCACTTCAACGTGATCAGTGCGAAGGATGCGCTGCCGCTCGTGACGGTCACGCTCAAGAGTGACGAGCACTACACGTGCCACGACCTGTCGGACAAGCTGCGCGAGCGCGGCTGGATCATCCCGGCCTACCCGCTGCCGCCGAAGGCCGACGACGTCTCGTGTCTGCGCGTCGTCGTGCGCGAAGGCTTCAGCCGCGACATGGCCGACCGGCTGATGGAGGACGTGCTGCGTGCCGTCAACGCGCTCAACGCGCGGCCGCCGGCGGCGCCCAAGCGCGTGCGCCATACCCGCAAGGCGCAGGCGGTCTGCTGAGACCTAGGTGGATGCGACGAAGGGGTCAGACCCTTTCGTCGCATTACCGCTCGGGTGCC
>CAJCBN010000379.1 GCA_903960645.1 uncultured Actinomycetes bacterium
ACCACGCGGCGGCAGAGGTCTGGCACCGCGGCCGGATCGTCCGTGTACTGGGACGGCTTGAAGCAGATCGAGGTGTAGCCCTCGGCCAGCTTGGCTGGAATCGCCGCCATCGCCTCGTCGAGGTCGCCCGGCAGGTCGTCGTTGGGGAAGCGCGGGCGGATGCCGCCGATCATCTCGAGCGCGGCCGGATCGCGACCGGCGGCGATCAGCGCGGTGCGGATCTCCTCGAGATCGGCGGGGGTCGGCGTCCCGAAGGGATGGAAGCCGTGGCCGTACTCGACCAGACGGCGAAGGATCGGTCCGTGCACGTGCTGGCCGCCGAACCACATGTGCGGTCCCTCGGGACGCCAGCACTTCGGCTCGATGTAGACGTCCTCGAAGGAGTGGTAGTCCCCGTGGAAGGAGGCGGGGGACTGGCTCCAGACGAGGCGCATGATCGCGAGCTGCTCATCGAGGATCCGGCCGCGCTGGCGGAACGGCACCCCCATGGCGGCGTACTCCGTCTCGAGCCACGACACCGTCGGCTGCACGATCAGACGCCCCTCGCTCAGCAGATCGAGGGCGGCGAGCTGGGTCGCGGTGTGGAGCGGATGGCGCAGGGGATAGATGAGCGCCGAGAGGGCGATGCGGAGCCGCGTCGTGCGTGCGGCGATGGCGCTCGCCAAGACGACCGAATCCGGCCAGGGCGTCAGCGGATCCTGATTGCCGGGCGCCGCGTAGTCGCGCGGGTTGGCCATGCGTCCGGCTGCTCCGGCCTGCGGGGTGAGTAGCACGTGGTCGCTGAGCATCACGGTCTCGACGCCCGCCGCCTCGGCGTCGACGGCCATCTGCACGAGCGCACGTAGGTCACGACCCGGCGTCAGCGTCCACTGCTCGAGGAGCACCAGGACGACGCCCGGCTTCACGCCCACGTCAGTCGCCTGCGACCTTCTCGATCAGCTCGATGCGGTAGCCATCGGGATCCCGCACGAAGCAGAGCCGGGAGCCACCCTCGCGAATCGAGTACGGCGGCTTCTCCGGCTGCACGCCGATGGCGGCCAGCCGGGCCAAGGTCCCGTCGAGATCGTCCACGTGGTAGGCGATGTGGCCGTAACCGTTGCCGATGTCGTAGGGCTCGGTGCGTCCGTGGTTGAAGGTGAGCTCGAGCGGTGCGTTCTCCGACCCCTCGGGGGCGACGTAGATGTTGATCGCCTCATCGCGGATGGGATAGCGCTTGAGCTCCTTGAAGCCGAGGGCGCCGCAGTAGAACGCGATCGAGCGGTCGATGTCGTTGATTCGGTAGCAGACGTGGGCGTAGCGCATGGATTCAGCCTAGCGCGTCAGAGCGCGGCCACGGCGAGACCGGCTTCGAACGCAGCCAACTCGTCGTCGGCGATCGCGTAGGTGTGGCGCTCACTGGGGAAGGCCCGCGAGCGGACGTCCTTGACGTAACGCCCCACGGCCTCCAGCGAGGCCTGATGCAGGTCGGCGTAGCGCTCCACGAAGCGGGGGCTCGTACCGGAGCCGAGGCCAAGCAGGTCGTGCCAGACGAGGACCTGACCGTCCGTGCGATTGCCGGCACCGATGCCGATCGTGGGGATGGCCACTCGCTCGGTGACCGCCGCAGCGATCTCAGCGGGGACACACTCCAGCACGAGGGCGAACGCCCCGGCCTCCTGCACCGCAAGCGCGTCGTCGACCAGCCGCAGGGCCGCGTCGGCCGTGCGGCCCTGCGCGCGGAAGCCGCCGAGGGCGGTCGCGCTCTGCGGGGTCAGCCCGAGATGGCCCATGACGGGGATGCCAGCACCCACGATCGCGCGGATGCGGTCCAGCGTCGGTCCGGCGCCCTCGACCTTCACGGCGTCGGCACCCGCCTCCTTGACGAAGCGGCCGGCGGCGAGAATCGCATCGCGATCCGACGGCTGGAAGCTCATGAAGGGCATGTCGGCGACGACCAGCGGCGCGCGCTCGGCGCGGCTGGCACCGCGGGTCGCGGCACCCGTCAGCACGATCATCTCGTCGATCGTGATCGGCATCGTGGAGTCGTGCCCGAGCACGGTCATCGCCGCGGAATCGCCGACGAGGATGATGTCGACACCGGCGTCCGCGGCGGCCTGGCCGCTGGGCGCGTCGTAGGCCGTGATCATCACGATCGGCACACCCGTGTGCTTCTGCGCCACGAGCTCGGGCAGCGAGACCTTGCCGGGGGCGGGCGTGGCCGGTGCGGGACGGCGGGGGCGGGTGCTCATGCGGGATCCTTCGCGTCGAGGAGGGTGGCGGCCGCGTCCGGTGCGGCAGGGTCGAGCTCGATGTTGTCGATCAGGCGGGTGCCGCCGACGTGACAGGCGATCAAGGCCACGGCCGGTGCAGCAGGCTGGTAGGCGGAGAGGTCGGTGGCGCGCAGGGCGAGGTACTCCAGCTCGAGGCCCTCGGTCGCGGCGGCCTGCAGCAGCAGCGGCTCCGTGCGCTCACCCGCCGCGTAGGCGCGGGCAAGTCGGCGCAGGGCCGCCGGCACCTCAGCGGCGGTGCGCCGCTCGCTCGGGGAGAGGTAGCGGTTGCGGGAGCTGAGCGCCAGACCGTCGGGCTCGCGCACCGTCGGCGCACCGACGACCTCCACACCGAGCGCGAGATCACGGGCGACCTGCTGCATCAGCACGAACTGCTGATAGTCCTTGCGCCCGAAGATCGCCTGGGTCGGTCCGATCAGCCCGTAGAGGCGTGTGACCACGGTGGCCACGCCGGCGAAGTGGCCGGGGCGCCGCGCGCCACAGAGCTCAGTGGCGAGCGGGCCGGGATCGACGGTGGTCGCGAACCCGTCGGGGTAGACCTCGTCGACGGCGGGGGCGTAGAGCACATCAGCTCCGGCCGCCTCGGCGATGGCCGCATCATGCGCGAGATCGCGCGGATAGCGCTCGAAGTCCTCGCCGGGACCGAACTGGGTGGGGTTGACGAAATCCGAGACGACGACCGCGTTGCCCGAGGCGGCCGCACGGCGGATCAGCGAGGCGTGCCCCTCGTGGAGCGCGCCCATGGTCGGCACGAAGGCGATCGGTCCGCTGACCGTGGCCGCGACCTCGTCGGCGGTGCGCGCGATGATCATCGCAGCACCTCAGAGGTGCGGACGCCGAGCTCGGATGGATAGATGGTCGTGCGCTTCACTATCGGTACCCCTCACGGTGGATGGAGTCCTCGCGGAAAGCGTACCGGACGTCCGCGCGTGCGGAGCGCTA
>CAJCBN010000380.1 GCA_903960645.1 uncultured Actinomycetes bacterium
GCCGCCGTGCCGGGCGGAGCGGCGGACGACGCGCCGCCGTGGTCTGACGACGACGCGTAGCGCGAAGGTGAGCGCATGAGCACGTTCCGCGCCAATCTGCAGAAGCAGCCCGTCAAAACGCCGCGACGGCTCTGGATCGAGGCGATCGTGATCGGCATCGCCAGCGAGGGCATCCTCGCCGGCGCGCTGATGCTGCTCGGCAACCCGACGGCGTTCGGCCCGCTGCTCGTCTTCGTGATCGCGGTCGTCCTCGGCTGGCGCTACGGCCCGTTGCGCGGCGCCGTCGCCTCGATCGCCCCGATCGGCGTCTTCGTCGTGGCCGAGATCATCCGCGACCTGCTCGGCGGCACAGGCGGCGCGGGCATCGTCGGCACGATCGTGATCGGCATCGCGGTGTCGCTGATGATCGCCTTCGCAGCGTTTCTCGCCGGCGCCATCCGCACGCGCTACCGCCCCCGACCACCCGCGTAGTCCCCGGTCACACGGTGGCGGTCTCTGACACACTGCGGCTGTGAGCTGGTTCGAAGCGATCGTGCTCGGCATCGTTCAGGGGCTGACCGAGTTCCTGCCGATCTCGAGCACGGGACACGTGCGGGTGATCCCCGCCCTGGCGGGCTGGCCCGATCCGGGTGCATCGTTCAGCGCCGTGATCCAGCTCGGCACGATGGCCGCCGTGCTCCTCTACTTCCGCCGCGACGTCGTCCTGATCACGTCCGCCTGGGTGCGCGGCCTCTTCCACGCGGAGGTCCGCCGCTCGCGCGACAGCATCATGGGTTGGTACATCGCGCTCGGCACGATCCCCGTCGTGATCTTCGGCTTCGTCTTCCGCGACCAGATCCACAACGGCGCGCGCTCGCTGATGATCGTCGCCTTCGCCCTGGTGATCGGCGGCGTGATCATGCTCGCCGTCGACCGCGTCTCGACGCGCCAGCGCACGATCGAGAGCGTGGGGAAGAAGGACGCGATCGTCGTCGGCCTCTGCCAGGCGCTCGCACTGATCCCCGGCACGTCGCGCTCCGGCGCCACGATCGTCGGCGGCCTCGTGCTCGGCTTCGATCGCGAGACCGCCGCGCGCTTCTCGTTCCTGCTCAGCATCCCCGCCGTCGTGCTGAGCGGCCTGTTCGAGCTGCGGGACATCGGCGGCGGTGACGGCACGCCGATCCTCGCCACGATCATCGCGACCATCTTCGCGTTCATCAGCGGCTACGCCTCGATCGCGTTCCTGCTGCGCTACCTCGCGCGGCACACGCTGACCGTGTTCGGGGTCTACCGCATCCTCTTCGGGCTGCTGATCTTCGGCCTCGTGCTGACCGACTCGATCACGTAGGCCATCCGCTGCTGTAGCGCGCCTACCGCTGGCGCCACCGCCGCGCCCGGATCAGCCTGCGATCGGCTGCGGAAGCGATGCGGGCGACGTGGCACACGACGTCACCGATGCTGGGCTGAGTGCCGGCGTGGACGGACTCGTGCAGGCGGACACCGCGAAGAAGTGCAGCGTGCCGTCTGTGCCGAGCGCATACATGCGGCCCGCATACCCGGGCGTGATCATCCAGGCCGGCGCCGAAGGACTGTTGATCGCCGACTGCGCGAGCGTCTTGCCCGTGGCCTGGTCCACCCACAGGACGCTCTCCGTCCACTGGCCCGAATTCGCGTTCGCGGAGGTGAAGTTGGACTGGAGGTACTGCGAGACGAGCACCCTGTCGTTGGCCGGTCCGATCGAGTTGAAGTAGTCCGACGTCCGCCAATCGGGGCGGCTCCAGACGACCTTCATCGTGCCCGTCGACTGGTTGAGGCGCATTGCGTAGACGCCGCCCACGAGCCAGTCCTGCATGAAGAACATGTTGTTCTCCGGGTCGGTCGAGAAGCTCGCAGGCTGCTCGCTCACGACGCCGGCCGGCAGCGTGCGGCCCCAGGGGCAGTAGCGGTGCCAGACGTTGGCGTTGCTCTGGCTGACCGCGACCGCGCAGATCGGGACGGTCGTCGACGTGATCGCGTTCGTGTTGAAGATCACCCACCTGCCGAGCGGCACCGGTGCGTCGCCGGCGCCCTGGCCCGGCAGCAGGTACGTCGGCGTCCAAGTCGTGTCCTGCAGCAGCGTCTGCGTCTTCGGGTTCCAGATCACGCGGATGCCCTGGGTGGCGCCGGCGAGGTACATGTAGGTCTTGCCCATCTGGCTGACGAGCGTCGGGCGCGCCGTCACGGACTGGTCGAGCTCCAGCGAGGCGATGGTCTTCAGCGTGACGGGGTCGGCGGCGATGACCGTCGTGTTCGGCTGCGGTCCGAAGTGCGGGATGCAGAACGACATCGCGTTGCTACCTTGGATCGGACAGCCGTTGGAGCGCGTCTGCGTCTTCATCAGGATCGCCCCGCCCGCGTCGGGCGAGACTGCGAAGCCGTCGAGGTTCACGTCTACGGGTTGCCCGGCGCTGAGCGTCTGCTGCTGCGACGTGACGATTGCGCCGCTCGTCGGATCGAGCTTGTAGATCGTCGGTCCGACGACGGCATCGACCCAGCCGCCCTTCACGACCGCCATGCTCGGCGGCAGGATCCACTGTCCCGGAAGCAGCGGCAGGAAGGTCTTCCACACCTGCTGGCCCGTGTTCGGATTGAAGCGGGCGACGTACGGGCCGGCCGTGTACCCGGCGATCGGGGTGCCGGGCGCGCCGCCGATCAGGAAGGCCCGGTTCGGCCCCCCGAAGACGACGATCTGGATGCCCCCGGGATACACGTGCGGCGAGAGAAACTGCGCGACCTGGTTGCGGCCGGTGAGCGTGCCGGTGAAGGTCGCGCAGGGCTGCAGCCCGGAGTGGATCGCATCCGTCACCTCGGGAGCACCGATTGCCGGCGCGTAGTTCGTGTAGTGGTTGCTGGGATCAGCGGCGTACGCCTTGATGCAGTCCACCTCGTGGCGAATCACGTTCGGGTTGCCCTGCTTGGCCGAC
>CAJCBN010000381.1 GCA_903960645.1 uncultured Actinomycetes bacterium
GACTGCACGGTTACATGCAACGTGCGCGACAGCTCTCGTGCCAGCTCGGCGACGGCGCGGCTGCGGGCCAGCGTGCTCACCAGCTCCTGATCGAAGTCCTCCAGATAGGAGCGCTCCGTGGCGCGGCGCTGCTGCCGCCAAGAGCCGAACCCTGAGGTCAGCAGGATGATGAGCACGCCCGCGACCACCTGCGTGACTGCCCAGGCAAGCGTCGCCGAACCCGGCACGAGCGACTCCCTCCAGAACACCAGCGGCACGATCTGCACCTCGAGAACCACCACGGCGGCCACGAAGATCCGGCCATGCCAGGCGGGATAGCGTCGCATCAGGGCATTGGCCGGCAGGCAGACGATGAAGATCGCGAATACCGTCATGGCGAGCATCAGCAGGCCGCTCGTAGTGCCGAAGCGGTTGACGGTCTGAAGCGCGGTACCGACAACGTGGATCACTGCGAGCAGAACAGGGCGCAGCGGCTCATGGCGGATCGTGTTGATCAGCACCCGTGACCACTTGATCCGCGGATACTGCCGCGCCGCCGTCGACCAGAGCTGGGTGCTGAGGGGACGCACCGTCTCCTCGGCCAGCGTCCGCAGCGCCATTGAGGTGTCGGTTCCCGTCACGCCAGCGGGTGTCGTGGTGAGTTCGCTGAGCCGCCGGGCGAGATCCTCCTGCGCCTCCCGGAGGCGTGCGTCGACCTCGCCCTGCACCTCGTTGCGCAATTCCTCGATCAGGAGCGTCTGCTGCAACGAGGCCAGCTCGACACTCACCTGACGCTCGATCAGTCGGGTGCGAGCCTGCCTCGAGCGGTCAATCTCGTCGAGCAGCAGCGTGAGTCCCCATCCGAACCAGCTGCCGATCAGGACCACACCAGCAACCCGCAGAGGAAGCGTCTGCACCGACTCCAATCCCAGCCACTCGGCGGTCAGCCCCAGCGACAACGCGATCGCGGTGCCGATCACGATGGTGCCGATCACCAGGGTGGGCAGCGGGATCGGTGTCGTACGGCGATCCCGGTAGGGAGTCCACCGATCGAAGATCAGCAGCAGCAACCCGTAGACCAGGATGCCGACACAGCACACCAGAAGCCACTGGGCGGCCTCACCCACCGAGCGTGTCGCGGATTCCTCACCGACGAAGATCGAGGCCAGGATGCCGAACGCGACGACCACAAAGCTCGCCAGGGAGAGCGCCCAGCGCCCGCCGAGACGGTGGGCGACCGAGGCGGTGCTAGCGCGGGCGGGCACTCACGGCCCCCGTCAGCTGAAAGTACAGCTGCGCAATCACGACGCGCTGGTTCTGTTCCTTCCCGGTCTTTAGGTCGAAGTGTCGAATCAGACGTGCGATCGCCTTCTCGACCGCGGGCTCAGTCATCTCCCGTCGCCGCGCGATCTCGCTGTTGGCAAACCCCGCAGCGACTAGACGCATGATCTCAACCTGCTGGTCGCTGAGCGCTGCCAGCTCGCCTGCCACGTCCGACCCCACGCGGGCCATCGTCATGATGAGATCCGGGTCGATCGACAACCGCAGGGCGCGCCCGAGTTGCTCGGCATCCGTGATCGTTCGTTTGACGAGGTAGAGCGAGCGCTCCGGCAGTGGCTGCTGACCGGTGCCCATGAGACGCGGCTCCTCGTACGCAGAGAGCATCACGATGCCGATGTCGGGCAGTGAGCGGCGCAACGCGTGTGCGAGATCAATACCGGTCGGTCCCTCGCCGAGGTCGAGATCGAGCAGCGCCACATCCGGCCGCGCCTTCGCCACCATCCGCAACGCGGCGCCAGCCGCATCGGCCTCTGCCACGACCTTGCAGTCCAAGGCGGCGAGGGTGCTCTTCAGCGTCGTCCGCGTGAACGAGTCATCGTCCACCACCAGCACGCGCAGCAGCGGATGCTGGCGCGAAACGGTCATGCGCCCGCGACGCGCCCGAGGGCGGCGATGACGTCGGCGACATCCTCGTCGCTCATCGCCGTGTGCACCGGCAGCGCGAAGCCGCGGTCGACGATCTCCTCGGCGACCGGCGCCGACTGCCCGAGCTGGGCGAGGCTGCCGATGCGCGTCAGCGCGTAGGAGAGGATGCCCGCGCCGATGCCCTGGTCCTGCATGGCGGCGACGAAGGCATCGCGGTCGACGCCGACGGGCACGACGGCACCGAAGGTCTGCTCGTTGACGCGTGCGCCCGCCGGATGCTGCTGGAAGGCGATGCCGAGGTTCGGCAGTACCTCCCGGTAGCTGTCGGCGATCTCGCGACGGCGCGCGATCATGCCGTCGAGGCGGTCGAGCTGCACGAGGCCGATCGCCGCCTGCATCTCCGTCAGCCGCTCGTTCGGGCCGGGCTCGACGAAGTCGCCGACGGCGCGCTGGCCGTGGTTGCGGTAGACGCGCAGGCGCTCGGCGAGCTGGTCGTCATCGGTCAGGCAGGCGCCGCCCTCACCGGTGGTGAGCACCTTGCGGGGATGGAACGAGAGGCACGAGATGTCGCCGAACGAGCCGCAGGCTCGGCCGCCGAGCGTCGAGCCGATCGCGCAGGCCGAGTCCTCGATGATCGGCAGATCGGGGATGGCCGCGGCGATTGCGGGCTGGTCGGCCGGCACGCCGAACTGGTCGATGGCGATGACGGCCGTCGTCGCAGCGGTCCGCGCGGCGGCGAGACCCGCGGCCTCGCCGTTCCACGTGTCGCGGTCGATGTCGACCAGCCGCGGAGTGGCCCCGACCCATGCAGCGACATGTGCGGGACTCGGCCAGGACATGGCGGGCACCAACACCTCACCCGAGCTGATATCGAGGGCGCGCAGCGCGAGCTCAAGGGCGGCAGTGCCGTTGGCGACCGCGATGGCGTGCCGGCGGCCGCAGCGCTCGGCAAGGCCCCGCTCGAACTCCTCGATGAGGCGGCCGGAGATCAGCATGCCGCTCTCGAGCACACGCGTGACGGCAGCGATCTCCTCCGCGCCGAGCTCGGGCTTCGCAATCGGGATGCGGATCGTCACAGGAGGAGAGTATTCGACATGGTTAGGGCTCCTCGCCGGACTCACGCGCGGCGCGTCGACACCGTGGTGATGCTCGGGCTGGAGGCCCGCGCCCTCACCGCAAGAACCTCTCGAAGAGATTGTTGAGGACCTGCAGCAGCGCGCGTCGTTCTGCTTTGTCGAGCATCGAATCGGTAATCAGTGACTGCATGAATCCCACATTGCCGAGTGAGAATGTCTCTCCTCGCCCGACTGTCGCGTAGGCGATGCTGATGGTCTGATCGTCGAGGCGAGCCGGACGAAACGGCGTGGGGCGCGAGCCAACCCAGGCGTTGCAGTCTTTGAGGTTGATTGGGAGCACATCCGCGGATGCAGGGACGACACCCTTAGCGACGACGATCGTGCCTTTGGGTGAGAGTGCGACGTCAACGTGGCCGGCCTCGCGAACTGCAACACCAAACGCGTCGCCAGCCGCCAAGCCGGATCCAGAGAAAAGCCAGGGCAGCTTGCGAAGCGCGGTCGCCGTGACTCGGTAGGGCACCTTCCACTTCGGTGGCCAGCAACAGACCACAAAGCCTGTAACCGAAATGCGAAAGTCGGATCGCTGAGGCGTTCTTTCGCGGTAGGTCAAGCGGCGAATCGTCTGATCGCCTACCTGTACGGCACCATAAAACGAGTTGCCCGCGAGAAACAGCAAGCGCCCACCAGCAGCGCGGTATGACTCCAACGCCGGCATCAGGTTTCGTGGGGCGTATTCAAAATGCGACGGAAAGACGATCGCGGCATACTGCTCCATGTCTGCTGCCGACATGGTTGCGAGCTCAGCATCCGTCGTGAAGTCCGCAGCGTAGCCGGCGGTGGCGAACCATTTCCCGAAGGCGCTGACTCGGTCGAAGGAGTCCGGTAGACCC
>CAJCBN010000382.1 GCA_903960645.1 uncultured Actinomycetes bacterium
AGGTGGCGGGCACGCTCAGCCCCCGGTCGGCGCGCGGGCTGCGGGGGCGGCACCGGCTCGAACCCGGTGCCGGGCTGCTGCTGGCCGACCCGCTGCGCTGCGTCCACACGATCGGCATGCGCTTCCCCATCGACGTCGTGTTCCTCGACCGTGACCTGCGCGTAGTGCACGTCGCACCGGCTGTCCCCCCGGGGCGGCTCTGCTGGCATCGCCGGGGGCGCCTCCAGCTGGAGCTGGCGGCGGGCACCGCACAGGCGCGGGGCCTCGTTCCCGGCCGGCGGCTCCGGCTGCGCGAGCAGGGGGGACACATTCGCGCGGAATCTCCACACGTCGGGCTCAGCGCCGGCGAGTCCGCTCACACCTTGGCGGCGGGCCATTGCGCAGGGGTCGGTGACCTGCCTAGGTTGCCCGCCCCCGCCGGACCGGCCGGCGTGGATCGAACAGCCAACGAAAGGAGCACACCATGTGCGCACATCTCCTGATCGTCGAGGATGACGAGACCGTCTCGGAGTTCTTGATCGACAACCTGCGAGCGGACGGCCACGCCGTCACGACGGCGGCCTGTGCCTCGGAGGCGGTGGCCGCGCTCCGGCGCGGTACGGTCGAGATCGCGCTCGTTGACGTCTCGCTGCCCGACGGCTCCGGGCTCGACGTGGCACGAATGATCCGCGGCGGCGAGGCAGGCCCCCCCGACGTCGGGGTGATCATGGTCAGCGGCCGCGGCACCGAGCAGGATCGCGTCCGCGCCTTCGAACGCGGTGTCGATGACTACGTCGTAAAGCCCTTCAGCTATCCCGAGCTCCTGCTGCGGACCTCGGCGCTGGAGGCGCGCATCCGCGGTCGTGTCGGCACCGTGCTGACCGTCGGGCCGCTGATGATCGACCTCGCCGCCCGCTCGGCGACGCTCGGAGGCGTGCTGCTGCGTCTGCCAAGTAAGGAGTACGAGCTGCTTGCGGTGCTGGCGCGCGATCCGCAGAAGGTCCACATGAAGGAGGACCTGATGGAGCGGATCTGGGGCTACCGCAACGCCGGCACGCGCACGCTCGACTCGCATGCCTCTCGTCTGCGCCGGCGCCTGATGGTCGTCTCCGATGAACCCTGGGTAATCAACAACTGGAGCGTCGGCTACTCGCTGCGGACGGTCATCCAATGACCCGCGGCCACCTGCGGGCGCTCGCTGCGGTCGTCGCGGCGCTCGCGACGCTCGTCGTCGCCGTGCAGTTTCTCGTGATCGAGCCCACGGTCGCCGCTGCGCAGCGGTCGGCCACCGCCGGCGCGGCACGCGAGGCCGCGTTGGCGGCGGCGCTCGGCGATCAGGGCCTGCCGTTGCCTGCCGGAGCCGAGGCGGCGCCCGCGGGCACGCCGCCGCCGGCGGGCGTTGGCGTTGCGGCCACTGCGGACGGTCGGGTCGTGTGGGTGCAGCCCAGCGCTGACGGCGGACTGGCGGCCGCGCTGCGCGGGTGGATGGCGCTCGTGACGGCGGCCGGTGTGCTGACGGTCATGGGCTGGATGCTGTGGGCGGGGCTGGGTCGGCGACGCGAGCGCGGGCGGGAGGCGCGCCGCAGGATCGAGACCGTCGGCATGGTGGTGCACGACCTGCGCGGTCCGCTGACCGGCATCGCGCTTGCTGCGGAGCGGCTGCGACGCGACTGCCCGCCGCCGGTCCGCGAGCGCGCCTGCGCAGCTATCGACCGCGAGTGCGGCCGGCTGGGAGGAATCGTCGATGACCTGCTGACCCTCTGCACGGAGCGCGCCGCGACGTCACCGGAGCGCGCGCCCGACTCGGTCGCCGACGTGCTCGACGACGTCGCCGAGCGGCTGCGCACCCGGGAGGGCTGCACGGTCGTCGTCGAGGCCGATCCGTTGCTCCGGGGGCTGCCGGCAGACGGCCAACTGACGCGGGCCGTGGGGAACATCGCCGAGAACGCCGCGCGGCACGCAGCGGAGCGGGTGCGTATCTGCGCCCGTCGGAGCGCCGAGGGCTTGGAGATCGTGATCGATGACGACGGCGAGGGCTTCGCGCCCGGCTTCGCACCGACGGCCTTTCATCGGGGTGCTCCGCGCAGCGGCACGCGCAGCGAGATCGCCGCCCCGCCGCCGGTGCGGTGACCGAGGCGCAAGGAGCCGCCGAGCCGCTCCACCGCCCGCCGGGCGCTGGTCAGAC
>CAJCBN010000383.1 GCA_903960645.1 uncultured Actinomycetes bacterium
CTGCGCACCTGCGTGCCCGGCGGATAGGTGAACGAGTGGCCGGGCTGCCACGACGCCGACGGGAAGTTGCGGTTGAGATCGACGCCGGCTGCGTTTTGCCGCACGCCGTGCAGCACGCCATCGGGGTTCGCGCACGGGAGAATGGCCCACGACGTATCGGTGCCGTCGATGCGCTCCAGCAGACGCCGGGCCAAGAGCAGCGTCTCGGGCTCCTCGCCGTGAATGCCGGCAATCAGCAGGCCGTCAATCGTGCCTCCGCCTGCAGGACGGTAGAGCTTTAGGGGCAGCCCGCCGCGCGAGCGCCCGATCTCAACCTCATCCCAGCCGTCGGCAATCTCCATACGGGCTGGGTGATAGCAGTCTCGGCGTCAGCAGAGCGCCGAGAGCCAGGTCAGCACACCCCGGACGCCTCCGACTGGCTCAGCGGGCTCAGCGACCACGTCGTCGGAAGGCCTGCAGTCTGGGGCAGGGCAGTTAGCGTGGCATTGCCCGTCGCAGGGCCGACGGGTTGGGAGAGCACCGAGGTCGGGATCTGGCCCGCGAGCCACGGACCCGCCGAGATCGCGTTGTTTTCGCCCGTCGCCACGTTGTTCGTGATGGTGAACGTCCAGACGGAGAGATAGGACGATTGTCCCAGCACACCGGAGGCGGGCACGTTCGGCGAGCCACTGAGGTTGACCGTGGTGGTGTTGTCCGATCCAGTCAACGTGATCGACTGCCATTCGGGGAGCGCGTAACCGTTGCCGCCGAAGACGATGCACAGGAGCGCCTCGTCGCCGCCGGGCACCCAGACACCGGCGGTGTTCACGTACCCGGGGCCGGTGCCATTCTGCCACTGCTGAAATCCGACTGCCGGCGCCGGTGGCGGCGTGTTGAGGATCTGGAGGAGCTGGCTGCACGTTCCGGTGAAGCCATTAGCTTGAGCTTCCGCACACCGCCAGCCGCGAATCGACGCCCCGGGCTGGTCGATGCGCAGAGCGCGGGCACGGACGGTCGGAAGCTCGCGGGTCACTGTCGCCCGTACATTAAGTCCACGATCCCCAGCCAAGAGGCGAGCTGCTGAGCGAGGAATCCGAATGTCGAAGCGCACGGGCTTGCCGCTGTTGTTCCGACGCGTGAAGCGCACGGTGTCAGACGCGGTAATCGAGTGATGCGAGCCCTGAAGTGTCACGACGATCATCGCGAGCGACCGCGCATCGTGGCGGCCGCCAACGGCTCCGGCTTTTCCGCTGAAGTTCGCCGTGGCGAGGATGGTCAGCGCGCCCTTGGACGGGCCGCTCGGTGTGCGGTGGATCTTCACGCTCGTCACGCTGGGCGTCGCCTTCGCCGCCATGGCGCTGAGTGGCGCGAGCAGCGCTACGACGGTGATCACAGTGATAAAAAACGTCAGACGTTTGACCATGCGCGGAGAATAAACGAATTATCGTTCTTTGGCAACCGCATGTGAGCAGGCCCACCGGGCGCGGTTCGAGCCAGCAACGTTGCTGGCCCTCACCCT
Organism: uncultured Actinomycetes bacterium; assembly: GCA_903960645.1. GTDB lineage: Bacteria > Actinomycetota > Thermoleophilia > Gaiellales > F1-60-MAGs149 > F1-60-MAGs149. The sequence goes on from CAJCBN010000383.1 coordinate 1,499, forward strand.
GTGCTCAATCCAGCTGCAGCAACATCATCGTGCGGGCCGATGTCGAGCAGAAGAGCCCTGGAGTCGAGCGTCGCAGTTAGCATCGACGGGCGGTGTGCCGCGTCGTCAGCACCAGCTGTTGTTCGACTGGTAGGGCGCAACGATCGGGTTCGCAAAGAGACCGAACGGTGCACCCGAGTTGTACATCAAGGCAGGGCCTGTGTTGGCGGTCGGTGCTGCATTCAGCACAGAGGTTGGGACGGTGCCCGACAACGTCACCGTCACGTCGTTGCCGCCCGAATCGATGTCGGCGGGCTGCTCCGCTCCGACGTCAGAGAAGCTGCCGTCTGTGGCGACGGCGAAGGTGGAATCGCCACCGCCAAAGAGGACGTTGTTGGAGGCGTCCCAAGCCTGGACCTGATACAGGGCTGGCTGAGCGTATCCGGAGCCGTTGAACCCGAGGCACAGGGTGGGGCTTTCGACGTTCTCACCGAACGCCACGGTTGGAGCTGGAGACGGAGCTTGAGTCACTGGGCAAAATAGGAAGCAAAAGCCGAACTGGCGCGTGGCTCGCGTGCTCTTCGTGGCAAATTTCGTCGTCCGGCCGCGCAATGAGACCGCGAGTGCGACTTTGACCTTGCGATCGCCGAGCTTGCGGGCCTTGGCGGCAGGGATGCGAAAGTCGAAGCGCACAGGGGCGCCTGCACGTGTACGCGGGTGCAACCGCACGACATCGCGAGCTGTGATGGCGGAGTTCACGCCGGTGAGGGTCACGATTGCCTGCGAGACGGGCGGGAGCGTGCCTGCGGGGAAGTCGGCTGCCTTCGCAAAGCCTCGGTAGTCGAGCGTGGCGATCACCGTAATGGCACCCTTGTCGGGTCCCGACGGCGTGCGGTAGATCTCGAACGAACGAAACGTTGGCGCCTTGGCTGCGGCGAGCGCCGGGAACACGAGTACTGCCGCGAGCACAAAAAAGAGGATAATTCGCCGATTCATGGCCGCAATGTATCGGAATGCGAACGTGATGTCCACGTGCTGGGGAGTGAGCCGGCTCACCCCCCAGCACGTGTGTTGACTAGTCCAGCTGCAGCCAGATCAGCTTCAGGTCGGTGTACTTCTCCATCGCGTGCAGCGACTTGTCGCGGCCGAAGCCGGACTGCTTGAAGCCACCGAACGGCGTGGTGATGTCGCCTGCGTCGAAGCAGTTGACCCACACGACGCCGGCCTTGATCTGGCGCGCCACCTTGTGCGCTGTCGAGACGTCGCGCGTCCAGAGAGCGCCGGCGAGGCCGTAGATCGTGTCGTTCGCGATCTCGACAGCCTCCTCGACGTCGCTGAAGGAGATCGCGGAGAGGACGGGGCCGAAGATCTCCTCTTGGGCGATCTTCATGTCGTTCTTCACGTCGGAGAAGATCGTCGGCTCGATGAAGCAGCCGCCGGTCTCCGCCATGACGCGATTGCCGCCGAACGCAACCGAGGCGCCCTCGCTCTTGCCGGCCTCGATGTAGCCGAGCACGCGCTCCATCTGCGTGGTGTCGACCATCGCGCCCATCTTCGTCTTGGCGTCGAAGGGGTTGCCCGGCTGGATGCCCGCCGCGACCTTTGCGACGCGCGCGATGAAGTCGTCGCGGATGTCCTCGTGGACGAGCAGGCGCGAGCCGGCGTTGCAGACCTCGCCCTGGTTGAAGAAGATGCCCCACGCGACGGCCTCGGCAGCCTTGTCGAGATCGGGGTAGTCGGGCAGGATGATGTGCGGCGTCTTGCCACCGCACTCGAGCGAGACGCGCTTGAGGTTCGACTCGCCGGAGTACTTCATGAAGTACTTGCCGACCTCGGTTGAGCCGGTGAACGCGACCATGTCGACGTCCATGTGCAGACCGATCGCCTGGCCGGCGGTCTCGCCCATGCCGGGCACGACCTGTCGGACGCCGGCGGGCAGCCCCGCGTCGACGGCGAGCTGTGCGATCCGGATCGCGGTCAGCGACGACTGCTCAGCCGGCTTCAGGACGACTGAGTTGCCGGTCGCGAGCGCGGGGCCGAGCTTCCACGAGGCCATCATCAGCGGGAAGTTCCACGGCACGACGGCGCCGATGACGCCGAGCGGCTCGCGGACCACCATGGCGACGGCGGAGGGGTCGGTCGGGGCGATCTCGTCCGAGACCTTGTCGATCGCCTCGGCGTAGAAGTTGATGCACTTGGCCGCACCGGGCACGTCGATCTTGCGGCTGTCGGAGATCGGCTTGCCCATGTCGATCGTCTCGAGCAGCGCGAGCTCATCGGCGTTCTCGAGCATCAGCTCGGCGAACTTCTTCAGCACGGACTTCCGGCGAGCCGGTGCCGCATTCGACCAGACGCCGCTGTTGAACACGGCGCGCGCACCGGCGACGGCGCGATCGACGTCGGCGGTGTCACACGCGGCGATCTGGGTGATGACGGTGCCGTCGATCGGGGAAACGCAGTCGAAGGTGTCGCCGCTGAGGGCGTTGACGTACTGGCCGTCGATGAACGCGCGACCTTCCGGCTGCAGGCGTTCAGCGGCGTCGGCGACGGACGAGGCGGTGGGGATGGCGGTGGCGCTCATGATCTCCAGAAGGTCGGAAGCGGTAGTGACCGAACGGTACGTGAACGGCGATTCGCGCGCAGCGGAATCCAAGCCCATTCGCGTTCTTGGACAAAATGGGCCCGGGCCCACCTTGTCCAACAACACGAGGCGTCGCAGCGCGCCTTCGCGCAGAACGGGCGTGTTCCCGTCACACGCCCGTGGCACCCGTCAACGCACTCGCGCAGCTCCGCGACGTACCGAACCGGCGCCGCGTGCCCCCTGCCACCCGATTCGCGCTGTCATGCCCTGCATGACGAAGGCGATTCGATACGACGGCGGCGGCCGCATGCTCCACGTGATCGGCAGGGCCGTAAACAAGGACCTCCTGTTTCCCGATGATGACGACGCGCAGCGCTTCTGGACCGAGATCGGGTACCGATCACTCGAGTTCGGCGTGCAGATCCTCGCCATGTGCCTCCTGGGCAACCATTACCACCTGATCGTGCGTGGGGATGCCGAGCCGTTGGCAGACACGATGCACCGGTCGCTCTCAAAGCTGGCCAACGTGCGGAACATGCGAGAGGGGCGTCGTGGTTCGCTCGTAGGGCGCCGCTACAACGTCGTGCACCCCAACGACGCGGTGCATACGAATCGCCTTATCCGCTACGTCCCGATGAACCCTGTGCGGCACAAGCTCGCGAAGGATCCTGCGGCGTGGGTATGGAGCACGCATTCGATCCTGATGGGCAAGCGTGTCGCGCCGGAGTGGTTCGACCGCGCGGAGGTACTGCGTGCCTTCGGCTTCGTGGATGCGCAGGCCTACGAGCGCTTTGTCCTCGCGGATACGCCACTCGTACCGCCGCCGATGACGCCCAAGGAACTGAAGCACCACCGGGTACTCGTGATGGCCCAGGCGGGGATGTCACTCGAGGACATCGTCGAGGTGAGCGGGTACTCAGAGCGGCACGTCAAGCGGCTGATCGCCGCGAGCGCAGTACGGCCGACGTTCGACTGACGAGGCAGCGCAGGAATCGAACCTACCGACCGACGGGTTACGCCGGCCTGCGCGTTTTGAAGACGCGATCCGCCACCAGACGGTTGCCGCCCCGCCTGCGAGGGTAGCGAAAGCGCGCGGAATCCGTACCGAATGCCCTGACACGGTGGGCCCGGGCCCATGGTGTCAGGGTGGGAGTGGCGGTCCTGATTGGATTGCGCTGGGCAGCGCTCCGTGGCTTCACGCGGCGGTGATTTGCAAAGGTTCGGGCGTGGACCTTCCCGACGCGTTGCGGATCGCCATCTCGAACCCGCTGGGTGCGAGTTGGCAGCTCGACTTGACGAGCGCGGCGATCGCGGCGGACCCCGACGCGTGGACAGACAATCCGACCGATGATCCGGAGCCGGTGATCGGGCCGATGCTCGCCATGGGGTCGCTGATCGGACCGGTGTTGCGGTACCGGGAGTGGGATGAGAGCGGGCTGGTGGACGTCGCGATTTACCAGCCGGACAGTGACGTCTGGCGCCGGTTTGACGAGGCGCTCCGGCGTCTTCGCGTCTGGGACTGGACGGCATCGCCAACGGCCGCTGCGTTCGA
>CAJCBN010000384.1 GCA_903960645.1 uncultured Actinomycetes bacterium
CTCCTCCGAGATGCCGACGCGCTCGGCGGCCTCCTCGATCGGCGCGACGACGCTCAGCACCGTCCCGCCCGTGTGCTCGAAGTTGCCGCCGGGGACGATGTTCCAGACGTCCTTGGCGAGGGCCGCGGCGAGGGGGTCGGTGACGACCGCGTCGACCTGCTCGGGCGTCCAGATGAAGGTGAGCCCCTCCTCCCCCTCCGTGTCGGCGTCCTGCCCCGAGGCGAGCCCGCCCTCGGGCAGCGACAGCTCACGATCCATGTAGCGCAGCGTCGAGCGTGCGACGTCGGCGTAGTGCTCGCTGTCCGCCGCCAGCGCCGCGTGCGCGTACGCACTCGCCAGCAGGGCGTTGTCGTAGAGCATCTTCTCGAAGTGCGGCACGAGCCAGTGGCCATCGACGGCGTAGCGGTGGAAGCCACCGCCGATCTGGTCGTGGATCCCGCCGTCCGCCATGCGGTTGAGCGTCAGGCGCGACATGTACTGGCCGTCCCGGCCGCGGCTGCGATCGTCGCAGCCAAACAGGAACGGGAAGATCGGACTCGGCGGGAACTTCGGCGCGCCGCCGAAACCGCCGTGCACCTGATCGAACATCGTGGCGAGCTTCGCGATGACCCGATCGATCAGCTCGCCGCCGGGCGGATCGTCGTAGTCCGCCTCCTCGCTGGCGTGCCGGTCATTGGTGGCGCGGAGCGCCGTCGAGATGCGCTCGGCCTGGGCCTCAACGTCGCCGCGCCGCTCGCGGTACGTCTCGCTGACCGCCTCCATCACCTGCTGGAAGCTCGGCATGCCCGGGCGCGTCTGCGGCGGAAAGTACGTGCCGCCGTAGAACGGCCGCCCATCGGGGGTCAGCCACATCGTCATCGGCCAGCCGCCGTGGCCGGTCAGTCCGACGACCGCCTCCATGTAGAGGGCATCGACGTCGGGCCGCTCCTCGCGGTCGACCTTCACGTTGACGAACAGGCGATTCATCATCGTCGCCGTCGCCGCGTCCTCGAACGACTCGTGTGCCATCACGTGGCACCAGTGGCATGAGGCGTAGCCGATGCTCAGCAGGACGGGCACATCGCGCTCAGCCGCCTCGGCGAATGCGGCCTCGCCCCACGGCTGCCAGTCGACCGGGTTGTCGGCGTGCTGGAGCAGATACGGGGAGGTCTCGTGCGCGAGGCGATTCGGCATGTCGGAATCTTCGCAGTCGCCGGCGAATCAGTTCGCCAAGACGTCGACGCCGACCAGCGTGCTCGCGTACTGGCGGAGCTCACGGACGCCGATGGAATCAGCCATGTGCGTCACGGTAGCCCATGGCTGAACGCGCACATGGCGGGCGGCAGTCCCCCGACCGGCCGCCCGCCAGTGCGTCTCGTGCCTAGCCCTTGGGCTGCGGCACAATGCGGATGTACGGCTTGGGCTCGTTCCAGCCCTCGGGCCAGATCTCCTTGGCCTGCTCGTTGTTGACCGAGCCCGCGATGATCACGTCGTCGCCCTGCTGCCACTGGGCGGGCGTCGCGACCTTGTGCTTCGCGGTCAGCTGCAGCGAGTCGATCACGCGCAGCACCTCGTCGAAGTTGCGGCCCGTGGTCATCGGGTAGGCGAGGATCAGCTTGATCTTCTTGTCCGGACCGATCACGAACACGTTGCGCACCGTCTGATTGTCGGCGGGCGTGCGCTCGAGCGGGTCGCCGCTGATCTCAGCGGGGAGCATGTCGTAGAGCTTCGACACGTTGAAGTCCGTATCGCCGATCATCGGGAAGTTCGGGCGCGTGCCCTGCGTCTCCTCGATGTCATCTGCCCACAGCTCGTGACGGTCGACGGCGTCGACCGAGAGGCCGATGATCTTGACGCCGCGCTTCTGGAACTCGCCGTTGATGCTGGCCATGTAGCCGAGCTCGGTCGTGCAGACGGGCGTGAAGTCCTTGGGGTGCGAGAAGAGCACGGCCCACGAGTCGCCGATCCAGTCGTGGAAGTCGATCTCGCCTACGGTCGTCTGCGCCGTGAAGTTCGGCGCGGTGTCGTTGATGCGAATGCCCATGTCGGGGGTCTCCTAGGGGGGTTCGGGATCCTCATCCTAGCTGCATGAGGATTGCTTGTTTCATCTATTGGATCGAGTTATACCAGCGATGGGGTGGGCATGGCGCGTGGTGGCCCCGCCGCCTAGAGGCAGCTGACGCCGGCCCGCTCGGCGACGGCACGCAGCTGCCGGTCGCAGGTCGCGAGCTCAAGGCCCATGTCCACGGCGATCAAGAGGTACGACGCGTCGTAGGCAGAGAGCCCCGTCCGGTGCGCGACATCGAGCAGCGCCCTCGTCTCCCGGTGGTCGGGGACCGCGACGATCGGGCAGTCGGCCAGCGCGGCGAGGGTCGCGTGGGCACCGTCGATCGACAGGCGATCTCGACGCACCGCCTGAACCAGCGCGTGAACCACCTCGCTGAACCAGATCGACGGCACGTAGGCCGTATCGCCGGCGAGACGATCCACGACGGCCTTGCCGACCGCCCCCGACTCATCGTCGAACGCGGCCTCAAGCACAGCGGAGGCATCGAGGACGAATGGCACTACAGCTTCTTCCCGTCGTCGATCCAGGAGCGGATCTCCGCCGGGGTCGCCTTGACGCCGAGTTCCCGCTTGAGGGCCCGCAGGCGATCTACCGCCGCGACGCGCCCATCCTCCACGTCAACGGCTGGCACCAAACGCGCGACCGGCTTGCCATGGCGCGTGATCGTGATCTCGCGGCCTGCTTCGACGTCGCCGATCAGTCGGGAGAGGTGGGTCTTGGCTTCGTACACGCTGACATCCATAGCGCAGATTCTAGTCAGCATCTGATCAGAATTTCGCACGGACGGGCGCGGGCTGCGCGACGGGTGTCACGCGACCCGGGCGTAGACTCACGGCATGCAGCCCGCGGACCTCCTGATCGACAACCTCGCCACCCTCGCCTCGGTCGATGCGGACGGCGACTTCGGCGTCCAGCACGACGCGGCGATCGCAATCCGGAACGGGCACATCGAGGCCGTCGGCGCGCGCGAGGACGTCCTCCGACGGGTGCAGCTGGCCGATGACGCGGAGGTGATCGACGCGCGCGGCATGAGCGCGGTGCCCGGCCTCGTCGACTGCCACACCCACATCGTCTACGGCGGCAACCGCATCCACGAGTTCGACCTGCGCGCGCAAGGTGCCGACTACGAGCGCATCGCCGCCGAGGGCGGCGGGATCAAGGCCAGCGTGAAGCTGACGCGCGAGGCGACCGATGAAGCCCTGCTCGCCGCGGCCACCAAGCGCCTGACGCGGATGCGGGCGCTCGGCACGACCACTGCCGAGGTGAAGTCGGGCTACGGCCTCACCGCCAAGGACGAGGCACGCATGCTCGCGACGGCCAAGGCAGCGGGCGAGGCAGCAGGCGTGCGCATCACCACCACCTGCCTGGCGCTCCACTCCACTCCGCCCGAGGCGAGCTCGCCCGATGCCTACGTGGACTACGCGATCGAGGAGATCCTGCCGGCCTGTGTCCCGCTCGCCGACGCCGCTGACGTGTTCCTTGAACGCGGCGTCTTCGACGTCGCACAATCGCGCCGTTTCCTCGAGGCCGCCCGCAGCCACGGCCTGCGCCTGCGCCTGCACGCCGACCAGTTTTCCGAGCTGGGCGCGATTCCGTTGGCGATTGAGCTGGCTGCCGCGTCCGTCGACCACCTCGAGGCCACCACCGCGGACGGCGTCCGGCTGCTCGCCGCCTCAAACGTGATCGGCGTCGGCCTCCCCGTTGCTGCGCTCACGCTGAAGCGCCCGATGCCGCCGCTGCGGCAGCTGATCGACGCGGGCGGGCGCGTGGCCCTCGCCACCGACGCCAACCCCGGCTCCGCGCCGTGCCTGTCGCTGCCCACCACGATGCACCTGGCCTGCACGCAGATGGGCCTGTCGTGTGCCGAGGCGCTCGTGGCCGCCACCGTCGGCGGCGCCGCCGTCCTCGGCCTCGACGACGAGGTCGGCCGGCTCGCGGTTGGCTACCGGGCCGACGTCGTGCTCGTCGACGACCCCGACTGGCGGCAGCTGATCGCCCAGCTCGGCGCCGAGCCGGCCCGCGTCATCCGCGGCTGATGTGACAGAGGGGTCTGGCCCCTTTGCTCACACAAAGGGGTCAGACCCCTTTGCTCACACAAAGGGGCCAGACCCCTCTGTTAGGTCAGACGATCGCGCCGAGCGAATCGCGGGCGACGAGTTCCGCGTAGCGGCCACCGCGGGCGACGAGTTCGGCGTGCGTGCCGCGCTCGACGATGGCGCCCGCGTCCATGACGAGGATCTGATCGGCGTCGCGGACCGTCGATAGGCGGTGCGCGATGGTGATCGTCGTGCGGCCCTCGGCGAGCGCGTCGAGGGCCTCCTGCACCTGGCGCTCCGTGTCGACGTCGAGCGCGCTGGTGGCCTCGTCGAGCACGAGGATCGGCGGGTTGCGCAGGACGGTACGGGCGATCGCGATGCGCTGCTTCTCGCCGCCGGAGAAGCGGTAGCCGCGCTCGCCGACGACGGTGTCGTAGCCGCGCTCAAGGCCGATGATGTGCTCGTGGATGCGCGCCGCGCGACAGGCCTCCTCGATCTGCTCGTCGGTCGCCTCGGGATGCGCGAAGCGGAGGTTCTCGCGCACGGTCGCGTGGAACAGGTACGTCTCCTGGCTGACGACGCCGACGAGATCGGCGAGCGATGAGAACGCAAGGTCCTTGACGTCGACGCCGTCGACACGGACGGCGCCGCGCTCCGCGTCGTAGAGCCGCGCGACGAGGTAGCCGAGCGTGGTCTTGCCCGATCCGGTCTCCCCCACCACAGCCGTGCTCGTGCCGGGCGCCGCCAGGAACGTCGCAGCGGCGACCGTCCACGGCCCGGTCGGCTCGTAGCGGAACCAGACGTCATCGAAGGAGATCTCGCCCCGCACGTCGGCGCGGTCCAGCGTACGCGTGCCCTCGTGCTCGTCGATATCGACCTCCAGATCGAGGTACTCGAAAATGCGATCGAACAGGGCGAGCGACGCCTGCACGTCGATGCCGACCGAGAGCAGCGCGCCGACGGGGAAGAAGATGCGCGTCTGGATGGTCGCGAAGGCGACGAGCGTACCGATGGAGACCGCGCC
>CAJCBN010000385.1 GCA_903960645.1 uncultured Actinomycetes bacterium
ACCGCCCGCGCTCAGACCAGCCCGTCGAAGGCCAGGTCCACCAGCGTGGCTGGATCACGCAGGGTCGGCGCCGCGGCGGGGCCACGCGGAGCGATCACGAGCTGGTCGACCCGCTGGAGTTGCTGGAGGCGGCCGGCGGTGATCAACGCGCGATCAACGGCGCCGAGGGTGCCAGCGAAGGTCGTCCAGACCGGGGTGCCGAGGACGACGGCCTCGCGGTTCATCGTGCCGCCGGCCGAGACCACAAGGTCGGCAGTGGCGACGAGGCTGCGGGCGTCAACGGCACGCTCGGGAACGATCACGCGCTCCAACCTGAGCGCACGCACGGCGTCGGCCTGCTCGCGGGTGCGCGGCAGCACGATCTGGTCCACGCGGGTATCGGCCGACAGCGCACGCAGCACCTGCTCGAAGAGTGGGTTGTCCGTGCGGTGGTACAGCGCGAGCTCCGGCGGCGGGCGCATGATCGCGAGCAGGGCGTCGGAGCGCACGCCGAGGTCGACGCGCACCGACGGGTCGGCCTCGAAGCCCCACAGCGCGTACTCCTCCTTGAGTCCGGGGAAGCGGACCACGTTCGCCGGACGCGCGCCGTGCGCGGTGATCGCCGAGACCGGGATCGCGTCGGGCACGAGCACCCGTGCCGCCAAACGGCAGTTGACGCCGTGCTGGAGCCGCGCGCCCTCGTAGTCGAACATGGTGACGGTCGGGAAGCCGAGCAGCCGGCCGACGACGGGCTGATCGGTGGAGCCGTGGGCCAGGCCGACGTCGAAGCTGCGGCCCTTCGCCCAACGCCGCAGCGCGTGCACGCGGCCGACGGCAGCGCGGCCCTTGCCGAACCGCGAGCGTCCGCCGTGCGCGCCGATCTCCTCGACGTGCAGCCCGTGCAGCGCGGCAAGTTCCGCCGTCTGACCGTACGGACGGGCGGTCAGCTCCACGGTCGCCCCGCGCTCCTCCAGCACCCGCACGAGCGGGGCAAGCACCGGCACGTGCGGCGCGTTGGTGAGGTCGATCCAGACGCGCATCGCGCGGCTACGCGGACGCGGCCTCGAGCGCCGCAATCAACGTCTCCTGATCGCCGGCGGGCAGCGTCGGGTACATCGGCAGGGCCAGGCACTCCCGCGCGGCACGCTCGGTCTCCGGCAGGCTCCCCGGCGCGTAGCCGAGGTGCGCGAAGACGGGCTGAAGGTGGTGCGGCGTGTCGTAGTAGACGACGCTGCCGACCTCGGCCGCCTTGAGCGCGCTCTGGATCGCGTCGCGATCCGCGCAGCGAACGACGTACAGGTGATAGATCGGATCGGCGCCCGCAGCGGTGCCGGGCAGCTCGACGAAGCGATCGAGCCCGAGCTCGGCGTAGCGGGCCGCCGCGGCCTGGCGCAGATCATTCCAGCCGGCGAGCTCAGGCAGCAGGATGCGCAGGATCGCAGCCTGCAGCTCATCGAGGCGGGAGTTCATGCCGATCTGCGTGAAGGTGCGCTTGTCCTTCGAGCCGTGGAAGCGCAGCTCGCGGATGCGCTCGGCCACGTCGGCGTCGTTCGTGGTGACGAGCCCGCCGTCGCCGAAGCCGCCGAGGTTCTTGGTCGGGAAGAACGAGAAGGTCGCGATGTCGCCGATCGCGCCGCAGCGCGTGCCGTCCAACGAGGCGCCGAAGGACTGCGCAGCGTCCTCGATCAGCAGCAGGCCCGCAGCGTCGGCGATGGCG
>CAJCBN010000386.1 GCA_903960645.1 uncultured Actinomycetes bacterium
AACGTCCACCGCCTCGGCACCCCCGGCGCCCGCCCGCTGCTCGCCATCCACGGCGTGACCGGACACGGTCTCCGCTTTCGTGACTTCGTCGAGCTTGCCGCTCCCGACCGCGATGTCTTCTCCGTCGACCTGCGCGGCCACGGCCGTTCGGGCTGGGAGCCGCCGTGGGATGTGATCACCCATCTCGACGACATCCTCGAGACGCTCGAGGCCGAGGGACTCGACGAGTCGATCGACGTGATGGGGCATTCATTTGGCGGCCTGCTCGCGCTGTCCCTCGTGACGCTCGCGCCCGAACTGGTGCAGCGTGCCGTGCTGATCGATCCCGCGATCGCCCTGCCGGCCGAGTACTGCGCCGATCGTGCCCGCGACACGATCGCCTCGACCGGCTGGGACTCGCCCGAGGCCGCGATCGCCGATCGCAAGACCAGCGTGGCCGAGAGCGGGCATCGCTTCATCGCCGCCGAGGTTGAGGAGCATGTGGTGCTCGGCGACGACGGCCGCTGGCGCCCGCGCTGCTCGCCCGCCGCCGCCGTGACCGCCTGGAGCGAGATGGCGCACGCCACGCCGCTGCCCGAAGAGCCACGCCCCGTGCTGATCCTGCGCGCGGCCCGCGACCACTACGTGCAGGAGGAGACGCTCCTCAAGCCGCTCCGCGCTGCCCTCGGCGACGAGCTCGAGGTCGTCGATATCGACTCGGCGCACATGATCTACTGGGAGCAGCCCGAGGCCGCCGCGGCGGAGATCCGCCGCTTCCTCAGCTGACGCTGTCGCGGTCCGCGAGGACCTGCTCGAGCAACCAGTTGGCCGTCTCGCCCTCGAGATGAATGGCGTCCATGTCGGCGGTGTCCTGCGGGCGCTGCAGGCGTAGCCAGTCGCGGCCGCCGCGGCCAGAGGCGATCAGGCCCGCGAGGAAGAAGCCCTCGTGCCGCAGCGCGTCGAGTGCCGCGTCGTTCGGGCACGAAAGGTCGATGTCGGCGTAGAGCGTGCCCGCCTGCCGCGCCTCTTCCGACCACAGCATCCGTTCCACGCGAGAGGCATCGAGCTCGCCCGAGAGGTAGATGAACGCGACGTCACCCGCCGTGGAGTACTCCAGCTGCTCCGTCAACTCGAGGGGCTCCGCACCACGCGCGGATGTGATCGTGTAGCCCGCCTCGGTGGCAAGGCGCTTGATGACCTTCGCGTAGCGCTCCGGTGCCGCGCCGTTGATGGTCGGCTGCTCGACGAGCGGCATGACAGAGTTGAGCAGTGCCCCGCGTCCCGCCGGGGCTATGCCCGAGTCGCCCTGCGCCTGTGCCATCGCGGCGGGCGCAGCACCGATCAGTAGCGCCGACGGCTTGTAGCCACTCTTGAACTCGGAGCGCTGGCTGTAGATGTGCGCGGTGGTCGCCTGGCCGAAGAGCGCCGGCAGGCCGATCCGGCGGGCGCGCGCGACCGTAACGTCGAACATGCGGTCGAAGAGACCAAGACCGCGCCACTCGTGCGCGATCACGGCAACGCCCGACTCGGCGGCCTCGCCCGACGCCGAGCACAACAGCGCGTGGTGGCCAATGATCTCGTCGCCGACGCACGCAACGGTGCTCGAGACGTGGCCACTGCGCATGGCCTCTTCGATCCAGATCGGTCGGTAAAACTCGCTGTGGACATAGCCGAGGCCGTAGCCGCGGTACAGAAGCTGCGCAATCGCAACCGCGTCGTCGGTCGTGGCGTCACGGATCACGATGTCTTCGACTGCGCCGGAACGCGCGCGCTCCTCGTCAGCGGCGCCATCAACCACGGGCGCGATAGCGATGCCGTGCTCAACGGGGACACGTAGGACGAGGCGCTTGCCCTGGTCCGCCAGGTTGATCA
>CAJCBN010000387.1 GCA_903960645.1 uncultured Actinomycetes bacterium
AGAATCGGGGTCTCTGCCGTGGGAAAGATCGTGCGCGGTGAAGCGTCAAGGCGGGTCGCGTTCCCTGCCGAGGGTGCCTCGTGGACGGTGCGCTGGTCCGAAGGGGTCAGACCCCTTCGGAAGGGCAATGGCAGAGGGGGTTGTGCTGGGAGGTGGGGTGTTGGGGGTTGGTGCTTGGCGTATCCACATCCTCTGCCGTGGGAAAAATCGTGCGCGGTGAAGCGTCAAGGCGGGTCGCGTTCCCTGCCGAGGGTGCCTCGTGGACGGTGCGCTGGTCCGAAGGGGTCAGACCCCTTTGACGCACTCCGCCGCGATTGATGGTGCTTCCAGATGTGCCGCTGGGCTTCATGCATCAAAGGGGTCTGACCCCGGGGATTGCAGAAGCGCGGCAACGGCTGACAATCCTCCGGAGGGTGGCCGCTCTGCCGCGCGCGGGTCTTTTTGCATGCAAACGACCGGTAGCGGTCGCTTGCATTCGGGACGCAGGTCTGGTTTTGTACGCAATTGATGGCAAGCGCGCAAATCACGATCGCCGGGACCAGCGCCGAGCGCGTCTACGACGACCTGCGTGCGGCGATCATCGGCGGCGAGTACGCGCCCGGGGAGCGACTGCGCGCGGAGGCGCTGGCCGCCCGCTTCGGCACGTCCCGCACGCCGGTCCGTGAGGCACTGATGCTGCTCGAGGGCGACGGACTCGTCGAGATCGAGCCGCGTCGCGGCGCCGTCGTGCGCAGCTTCGACCCCGCCGACCTCGTCGATCTCTACGAAGTGCGCGCGCTGCTCGAGGCGCGCGCGGCCGGGCTGGCTGCGGCCCGCATCGCACCTGCCGACCTCGCTCTGCTCGAAGCCACCTGCGAGCGCGTCGAGGGCCTGACGGGCAACGGCGCGCGCACGATCGACACGCTGATCGCCACGAACGAGGACTTCCATCGCATCCTGATCGAGGCTGCCGGCAGCCCGCGTCTGAGCGCAGCGCTGCGGACCGTCGCGGGCATTCCACGGCCCTTCAAGACCGTCTTCTGGAACGATGCCTCCGCGCGCGCGCGGTCGCTGGCCGCGCACCGTGAGATCATCGCCGGCCTGCGCGCCGGCTCGTCCGACCGAGCCGAGAGCGCCATGCGGCTGCACGTGCTGAATGCAAGGGATTTCCTGACCGAGGTGATGCGTGAACGAGACTGATACCAACGAGAGCGGCCCGCTCGAGGGCGTGCGGATGATCGAGTTCGGCCAGTTGCTGGCCGGCCCGTACTGCGCGTCGCTGATGGCCGACTTCGGCGCTGAGCTGATCAAGGTCGAGGCGCCGCCGAAGGGCGATCCCATGCGCGTCTGGGGCCGTGAGCAGGTCAACGACCACACGCTCTGGTGGCCGAGTCTGGCCCGCAACAAGAAGGTCATCACGCTGAACCTGCGTGAGGCCGAGGGGCAGGAGCTCGCGCTCCAGCTGATGGCCAAGGCCGATGTCGCCCTCGAGAACTTCAGCCCCGGCACGATGGAGAAGTGGAACATCGGGCCAGAGACGGCGCTCGCCAAGAACCCGCGGCTGATCTACGCCCGCGTCTCCGGCTACGGCCAGACGGGGCGCTACCGCGACCGCGTCGGCTTTGCCGCCGCCGGCGAGGCGATGGGCGGCCTGCGCTACTTCAACGGCTACCCCGACCAGGCGCCGCCGCGCTCGGGCATCTCGCTCGGTGACACGCTGGCGGCCAAGCAGGCGTTCGAGGGCATCCTGATGGCGCTCTACTGGCGCGACGCCAAGGGCGGTGGCAAGGGCCAGGTGATCGATGCGGCAATCGTCGACGCGTGCTTCGCCATGACGGAGTCGACGATCACCGAGTACGGCCTGACCGGTGCGATCCGCGAGCCCTCCGGCTCGTACCTGTCGAAGATCGCGCCGTCGAACGTGCACAAGTCGAAGGACGGGAAGTGGGTCGTGATCGCCGCGAACCACGACTCGCTGTGGAAGCGCCTCGCGGTGCTGATGGGCAAGCCCGAACTCGCCGAGGACGAGCGCTATGCCACGCATCGCGCCCGCGGCGAGCGGGAGCACGAGCTGTACGCGATGCTCGACGAGTGGGCGGCCGGCTACACGGCCGCCGAGCTCGACTCGATGCTCGCCGAGGCGAATGTGGTGTCCGCCGGGGTCTACTCGGCGGCCGACATGTACGACGATCCGCACTTCCGCGAACGCGGGCTGATCGTGGATCTGGAAGACCCCGAGATCGGCACCATGCCGGTCCCGGGCATCACGCCGAAGCTCTCCGTCACGCCGGGCCACATCAAGTGGGGCGGCAAGTGGGAGGTCGGTGCGGACAACGAAGAGGTCTGGTGCGGACTGGTCGGGCTCTCACAGAGTGAGCTCGGTCGCCTGCAAGAGGCCGGGATCGTCTAGCGTAATGACCTGCAAGAGGAGAGAAAGGACGGACTCGTGGCGTATCGCCTAGGAGTGGACGTCGGTGGAACCTTCACCGACCTGTTCCTCGTCAATGATGAGGACGGAACACAGCATCGGGTGAAGACCCCGTCGACACCGAGCGACCCTTCCCAGGGTGTGCTCAACGGTGTCGCACGCATCTGCGAGACGGCGGGCATCACGCCCGGTGATCTCGGCAACATCATGCACGGCACGACCGTCGCAACGAACGCCGTGCTCGAGGGCAAGGGCGCACGCGTCGGCCTGATCACGACGCAGGGCTTCCAGCAGATCCTGCATCTGGCGCGCTCGCAGACGCCGGGCCCCCTCGCGGGCTGGATCATCATGCAGAAGCCTGAGCCGCCGGCGACCCTCGCCGACACGCGCGAGGCCGTCGAGCGCATGGGGCCGCGCGGTGAGACCGTCGTCCCCGTCGACGAGCAGCAGGTCGAGGCGATCGTCAAGAACCTCGTCGAGAGCGGCGTCGAGTCGCTCACGGTCGGCCTGATCAACTCGTACATCTCGAACAAGCACGAGAAGCAGATCGGCGACATCGTCGAGCGTCTCTACCCGGGCTTCCCCGTCACCCTGTCCTCGGACGTGGTGCCGGAGTTCCGCGAGTACGAGCGCACCCTGACGGCCTGCATGAACTCGTTCGTGCGCCCGAAGGTGCAGGCGTACGTCGACCGGCTGGACGAGGAGCTCAAGAAGGGTGGCGCGACCTGCGACATCAACATTCTGCGCTCCGACGCCGGCCTGATGACGACGCGCGAGGCGGGTCGCAACCCGATCTACGGCGTCCTGTCCGGTCCGTCCGGCGGTGTCGCCGGTGCGCTGGCGGTCTCCGTCCGCGCCGGGCATCCGAACATCCTCACGTTCGACATGGGCGGCACGTCGACTGACGTGGCGCTCTGCGAGAACGGTGAGCCCACGATCGGTCGCGACACCACCATCGGGCAGTTCCGCCTGAAGGTGCCGTCGATCAACGTGCACACCGTCGGCGCAGGTGGCGGCTCGATCGCCCACGTGCCGGAGCTGACGAAGGCCCTCCGCGTCGGTCCGCAGTCCGCGGGCGCCGAGCCGGGTCCCGCGGCGTACGGCAAGGGCGGCACCGAGCCGACCGTGACCGACGCCAACGTCGTCGTCGGCCACCTCCCGCCGCGCCTCCTGGGCGGCGAGATGATGCTCGACGTCGAGGGCAGCCGGAACGCCGTCGCCAAGATCGGTGAGGCCATTGGCCTCGAGACCGAGGCGGCTGCTGAGGGCATGCTCGCGATCGTCAACGAGAACATGGCGGGCGCCCTGCGCCTCGTCTCCGTGCAGCGTGGCTACGACCCGCGCGACTTCGCGCTCGTCGCCTTCGGCGGCGCTGGTCCGCTGCACGCCAACGCGGTGGCCGAGCTGATGGGGTCCTTCCCCGTCATCGTGCCGCCGAGCCCGGGTCTGCTCTGCGCGATCGGCGATCTCGTCGCCGAGTTCCGCAACGAGTTCGCCCAGACGATCGTGACGCCGATCGAAGACGTCAAGGCCGAGGATGTTGCCTCGGTGCTCGAGGGTCTCGGTACGCGCACGCGCGACTGGATGACCTCCGAGGGCATCGCCGAGAGCGGTCAGCGGATCACGTACCTGGCGGACATGCGCTACGTCCTTCAGGGCTACGAGATCTCCGTGCCCGTCAACATGGACGACGTCAAGTCCGGCAAGCTGGATGGTCTGGGCGCGACGTTCGACGCCATGCACGAGCAGCTGTACGGCTTCAAGATGGACGACGCCAAGCAGGAGATCGTGAACCTCCGCTGCATCGGCAACGGCGCAGTGCCGAAGATGAACTTCCCGACGGCGACGCCGCAGGCCAACGACGGCTCGAACGCGATCGTCGAGGACCACGAGGTCGTGTTCCAGGGCAAGAAGGTCCCGACCAAGATCTACGACCGCTCCAAGATGATCCCGGGCGCCACGTTCGACGGCCCGGCCATCGTCACGGAGTTCGATTCGACGACGGTCGTCCTCCCCGGCTACACGGCCGAGATGGACGAGTTCTACAACATCCTGATCAATCCGAAGGCCTAGGGAGGAGGACTCATGGCAGCTACCACAGACGAACTCCGCATCGCGGACATCCCGACCGGGGTCGAGATCGACCCGGTCACGCTCGACATCATCGAGGGCGCGCTCAAGAGCGCCCGCTATGAGATGGACGCCGTGCTCTTCCGCTCGGCGATGAGCCCCGTGATCCGGGAGCAGCACGACGAGTTCCCGATGATCACGGATCCCCGCGGCCGCATGGTCGTGGGGCAGTTCGGCGCCTACATCAACGAGATGATGGCCGACTGGGACCAGGGCATCTACGAGGGCGACGTGATCCTCTGCGCCGACCCGTTCAAGTGCTCCGGCTCGATCTCGCACACGAACGACTGGCTCGTGCTCGTCCCGATCTTCCACTCGGGCGAGCTCGTCGGCTGGTCCTCGCAGTTCGGCCACATGATGGACGTCGGTGGCCGCCTGCCGGGCTCGCTGCCGACGAACGCCAAGACGATCTACGACGAGGGGCTCATCATCCCCCCGATCAAGGTCGTCCAGCGTGGCGAGATTCAGAAGCCGGTGCTCGACCTGATCCTGAACAACATGCGCAACGCGGCCATGAACCGGGCCGACCTCTTCGCTCTCGTGGCCGGATGCCGCGCGGGTGAGAAGCGCGTGCAGGAGCTGTGCGACCGCTTCGGCAAGGAGACCTACCTGGCCGCCTGCCAGGCGCTCCTCGACCGCACCCACGCGGCGATGAAGCAGCTGATCCACTGGGCCATCCCGGAGACGCCGCAGACGTTCGAGGACTACGTCGACGACGACGGTCTGGGCAACGGTCCGTTCAAGATGAAGCTGACGATCTGGCGAGAGGGTGATCACGCCTTCTTCGACTGGACCGGCACGGATCCACAAGCCATGGGGCCGGTGAACTTCTACCTCTCTGAGGGTATGTTCAAGATGTTCATCGGGATCTACCTGATCATGGTCAATGATCCGCAGATCCTGTTCAACGACGGCTTCTATCCGTTGCTGCACATCATCCTGCCGGAAGGCTGCCTCCTGCGTCCGAGGTTCCCCTCGGCGCTCGGCTGCCGCACCCACGCGCTGGCGCGTCTGTTCGACGTGCTCGGCGGTGCCCTGTGCAAGCAGGCTCCGGAGATCAACACCGCGGCGGGCTACGGCACGTCGCCGTACATGCTCTACTCGGGCTGGGGAGAGAAGGGCGAGTTCTTCTTCGCCATGGAGATCCTCTACGGCGGCATCCCCGGCCGTCCGATCGGCGACGGCATGGACGGTCACTCCTGGTGGCCGCTGTTCGAGAACATCCCGACCGAGTACCTCGAGACGTACTACCCGCTGCGCGTCGACGGGTACACGACGATCACCGATTCCGGCGGTCCGGGCCTCCATCGCGGCGGCAACGGCGTCGAGAAGCGGTACGTCTACCTCGAGCCCGGTCAGGTCTCGATCCACGACGATCGCTGGCTGACCCGTCCGTGGGGCGTGCTCGGCGGTCTGCCGGGTGGACGCTCCGAGAAGATCCTCAAGCGCGTCGACGGCTCTGAAGAGCGCCTGCCGTCGAAGTGCGACGAGGTGCAGGTGCAGCCCGGCGACATGCTGGTCTACCGCACCGCCGGTGGCGGCGGCTGGAAGGATCGTCTCGACCGTCCGGTCGAGGTCGTCCAGAAGGACGTCTCCTACGGCCTCGTCTCGGCGGCCTACGCCAAGGAGGGCTACGGCGTCGTCATCAACGAGGACGGCTCCGTCGATGAGGCTGCCACGGCAGCCGAGCGGGAGCGTCAGCGCACGGAGCGCGGCGACGCCCAGGCCTTCGACTACGGCCCGCCGCTCGCGGAGGTCATCGCGAACTGTCTGGCCGAGACCGGTCTCGAGCCGCCGACCCCCGCAGTACCGCTGCGCTGGTCGCCGCTTGAGTCGGGTGAGGATGCCCAGAAGCGGGTCCGTGAGGCCGACGGGATGTCGCCCGAGATGGTCAAGACCTGGTGAGTACGCACGGACAGGACACCGACGCGTTCTACGCAGAGCGCGGATTTGGAAAGGCCGCCGGCTTTGGCCGGCGGCCCGTCCTGGTCGTTGTCGATCTTCAGAAGGGGTTCACGGATCCGGCGTCGCCGCTCGGCGGCGACTACACGGACCTCGTGGCGGAGAACCGCCGACTCATCGACGTGTGCCACGCGAAGGGCGCGCCGGTGGTCTTCACGACCGTCTACTACGACGAGGCCCCGGCCCAGGCCGCAGCGGTCTTCCAGGCGAAGGTCCCGTCGCTGCTCGTGCTCAAGGCCGGTTCGGATTGGGCGGAGATCGACGAGCGGCTCGGCATGGACGAGCGAGACACGCTCGTCGTCAAGCAGTTCGCATCTGCCTTCTGGGGGACGACCCTCGGCCCCCTGATGACGTCATGGCAGGCCGATACCTGCATCGTGACGGGCGTGACGACCTCGGGCTGCGTCCGCGCAACCGCGGTCGACGCGCTGCAGCACGGGTTCCGCACGATCGTGCCCCGCGAGTGCTCGGGCGATCGCGCCCCGGGCCCTCACGAGGCCAACCTGTTCGACATGAACCAGAAGTACGCCGACGTCCTCCCGAACGACGAGGTCGTGGCCTACCTGGAATCGCTGCCGGAGCAGAAGCCGGCAATCTGATCGACACGCATCAGGTTCGGTTTGGGGTCTGACTCCAAACCGAACCTGAAACGTCGATTTCTCTAGACGCCCGCGTCGCGCAGGATCGACTGCGCGCGATGCACGACGGGGTAGTCCACGAAGGTGCCGTCCTCCAGCTTGAAGGCGGAGATGCCCTTGGCCTCGTGCTCAGCGAAGGCGGCGACGACCGTCTGTGCCCAGGTGATCTCGTCGGCGCTCGGTGCGAACACCTCGGCGACGACCGGGAGCTGCTGCGGATGGAGGACCATCTTGCCCTGATAGCCGAGACGCTTGGCCCATTGTGCGGAGATGCGCGTTCCCTCGTCGTCCTTGAGGCCGAGGAACGGGCCGTCAATCGGGCCTTCAAGCCCTGCTGCGCGAGCGGCGAGCACGAGTTGGCTGCGGATCGCGAACAGTTCGTAGCCGTCGGCGGTCAGCTCGATCCCCAGGTCGTGCGCAAGGTCGGCCGGGCCGAGCAGGAGCGTGCGCAGGCGCGGGGTGGAGGAGGCCACGTCCGGGGCTGCGAGCACACCCTTGGCGGTCTCGGCGATGGCGATCAGCCGTACCGCGCCGGCGTCGACACCGTGCTCGGCCTCAAGGGCGTCGAGGCGCGCGGCGACGTGGCGCACCTGATCGGCCGACTCGACCATCGGCACGAGGATGCCGCTCAGGCGAGGCAGCAGCGGACCGAGCGCCGTCAGGTCGTCATCGCAGAACGCCGTGTCGACGCCGTTGATGCGCACGTGGGCGTTGGCGCCCTCGACGGACGGATCGAGCAGCGTCTGTGCGACCACCTCGCGGGCCGCCGCCTTCTCACTCGTCGCGACCGCGTCCTCGAGGTCGAGGCATACGGCGGAGGCGCCGATGGCGATCGCCTTGAGCGACCGCACGGGGTCGTTGGCGGAGGCGAACATCAGGGTGCGGATGGGTGCGCTCATGGGGCTTCCTCTGTTGACCGAAGGATTCTATGGAAGTATTGCCGGTGATGAGCGCGCACGCACCTTGGCTGTCCGGTTCTCGCGGGGCGGTCGCCGCCGTCGCCGTCAGCTGCGGCGCCCTGATGATGGGCGCCTACGCGAACCTCTCGATCGCGCCGATCGCACCGCTCATCCGCGCCGACCTCGGCATCAGCCTCACCGGCATCGGGCTGATCACCTCCGCCATCTTCCTCGGTGCCGCGGTGGCGAGCACGCCCGCCGGCCACCTGACCGATCGCATCGGCGCCGTACGGCTCCTCGCGCTCGCGATGGTCGCCGTTGCCGTGACCGAGCTGGTCGCCGCCGTCTCGCCCTGGGTCTGGCTGTTCGTCGTCGGGATGTTCGGCGTCGGACTCGCCTACGGCTGCATCACGCCGCCGACCAACGTGATCGTGCGTGGCGCGGCTGACGGGGCCAATCAGGGGCTCGTGATGAGCGCCAAGCAGATCGGCGTCACGCTCGGCGGGCTGATCGCGGGCCTGACCCTGCCGGAGCTGGCAGATCGCTTCGGCTGGCGCCTGTCGCTGCTCGCCCCCGTCGTCGGCGCCCTCATCATCGCCGCGCTGGTGGTGGTCAGCCGTGACAACCTCAAGCGCCAGGTCGGTCCGCGCGCCGAGCGCGCGGAGGTCATGGAAAAGCTGCGGATTCGCTACGGGTGGCGCCTCGGTGTCGGCGGGTTTGGCTTCCTGATGGCCGGCGTGCAGCAGGGCTTCATGGCGTACACGACGCTGTTCCTCACCGATGCCCACGGCTACGGGCTCGCGATCGCCGGCGTGTCGTTCGCGGTGATGATGGTCGGCGGCACCGTCGGCCGCCTCGGCTGGGCGGTGATCTCCGACCGCTGGTTCCGCGGTAACCGCTGGACCGGACTGCTGCTCACGTCGGTCGTGGCGGCCGTCGGGCTGGTCGGCATGGCGCTCCTGCCGACCGGGCCATTGCTCTGGCCCTGCTTCGTCCTCGTGGGCCTGTCCAGCATCGGTTGGAACGGGGTCTTCCTCGCGCTGGTGGCCAACTCGGTGCCCTCCACGCACGTTGGGCGCCTGTCGGGCTGGTCGCTGCGTTGCGTGTTCTCCGGCGTCGTCATCATCCCGCCGATTCTCGGGTACCTCGCTGAGCACTGGGGCTGGGGCACGGCCTGGATGTTCGCGGCGACGATCACGCTGATCGCGGGTGCCGGCATGTACTACGGCGCCCGCGGCGGCGTAAACCCACGCGAAGCGTAGGGTTTGACCACAGGGTCCGCGGCCGCGATACTTCTCCCACTGCGAGACGGAGGAGAGAGCAATGCGAGCAGCGCTGTTTCATGAGTTCGGTGGGATCGACAAGATCGTCGTCGAGGACGTCGAGACCCCGAAGCCCCTGCCCAACGAGGTGCTGATCAAGGTGGGCGCCTGCGCGCTCAACCACCTCGATGTGGACTTCCGTGAGGGCACCTCGCGCTTCCCGGTCGATCCGGGCGGCGTGTTCGGCCTCGAGCTGGCCGGCGAGATCGTCGAGGTTGGCTCGGCTGTCTCCGACCAGTGGAAGGTCGGCGATCGCGTCGCGCCGTACCTGATGGGCATCGACCTCGACAACATCTACGCCCGCACCGGCCGCGAGAACCTCGCCGCCATCGACTTCATCGGCATCACGCGCGGCGGTGGCTACGCCGAGTACAGCGCGGTGCCCGAGAGCCACCTCGTGCGCATCCCCGACGGGCTGTCCTACGCGGACGCCGCTGCGACGCAGATCGCGTTCGGCACGGCGTTCCACATGCTCTTCACGCGCGGTCGCCTGGCGATCGGCGAGACGGTGCTGATCAACTCGGTCGGCTCGGGCATCGGCTCGGCCGCTGTGCAGCTCGCCGCCATGAGCGGTGCGCGCATCATCGGCACGTCGTCGGGTGACGAC
>CAJCBN010000388.1 GCA_903960645.1 uncultured Actinomycetes bacterium
CTGCACGTTCGGCAGGAGGACCTGGTCGAGGACCTCGACGGCGGCGATGTGCATCGCGGTCGGGAACGTGTCGTTCGACGACTGGCCGCGGTTGACGTGATCGTTCGGATGGACGGGCGACTTCGAGCCCATCGCGCCGCCGGCCTGCTCGATCGCGCGGTTCGAGATGACCTCGTTGACGTTCATGTTCGACTGCGTGCCCGAACCGGTCTGCCAGACGACCAACGGGAAGTGGTCGTCGAGCTGGCCGGAGATGACCTCGTCGGCGGCCGCGATGACCATGTCGGCGACGTCCGGCGGCAGCTGACCGAGATCCTTGTTGGCGCGGGCCGCGGACTTCTTCAGCACGCCGAGCGCGCGGATGATCGGGCGATCCCACTGGTAGGTGTCGCGGCCGATCTGGAAGTTGTCGATCGAGCGCTCGGTCTGCGCGCCCCAGTAGCGGTCCGTGGCGACCTTGACTTCGCCCATGCTGTCCGTCTCGATCCGATACTCGGTCATGTTCTGCCTTCTCCGGGTTCCCGTGGGGTGAGCGTTGGCACCGTAGCGCGATGCCGCAGACCTAATCGCAGGCTCGCGCCGGCGGGCCGATCAGCCGAGCGGGACGGCGTCGACGACCGTGCCGGCGGGCAGCTCGCCGTCGCCGGTCGGGATCAACGCGAGCGCGGTGGCCTGCGCGGCGCGCGACAGCTGGTGCGAGAGGCTGGCGCCGAGCTGCTCGAGGCGGCCGTCGACGAGGCGCATGGGGATGGCGCGCAGGCGCTCGGGCAGCTGGCTGATCGGGGCGGCCAGCTCGGCGCGGATCGTCTGCGGCTCGGGTGCGGCGCCGGTCAGCGCCCGGACCGCGGGGATCAGCAGCAGGTGCAGGCCGACCAGGCACGAGAGCGGGTTCCCCGGCAGGCCTGCCACGAGCGTCCCGTCGGCCGCGACCCCACACCAGACGGGCTGGCCCGGCTGCGTCGCGATGCGCCAGAAGAGCTCGTCGACGCCGAGGTCGCGCAGCGCGGGCTTGACGTGATCGCGCGGGCCGACGGAGACGCCACCGGTCGAGACGACGAGGTCGGCGTCGGCGATCGCGTCGGCGAACGCCCGGCGCGTCGCCTCGGCGGTGTCGGGTACGCCGCCCGTGCGGACGATCTCACAGCCCGCGGCGGCCAGCGTGGCGGCAACGAGGATGGAGTTGGATTCGTGGATTTGGCCGCGGCGCAGCGGCTGGCCGGGTGGCACGAGCTCGTCGCCCGTCGTCAGGACGACCACGCGCGGACGGCGGGCGCACTGGACCGCGGTCAGGCCGAGGCCGGAGATGGCGGAGGCGGCGAGCGGCGTGAGGCGCTGGCCGGCGGCGATCACGACGTCACCGGCGTGCGCGTCGGCGCCGACGGGGCGGATGTGCGCGCCGGGGGCGACGGGGGCGAGGGCGGTGACCACGGCGTCGGCCTCCTCGACGCGTTCGAGGGGGATGACGGCGTCGGCCCCCTCCGGCACGACACCACCGGTGGCGATCGCGGCGGCGGTTCCGGGCACGAGCGGCGCCGGGTCGTCGCCGGCCAGGATGTGCGCCGACAGGGGCCACGGCGACGGTGTGTCGGCCGCGACCGCATAGCCGTCCATCGCCGAATTGGCGTGGCGGGGCAGGTCGTGCGGCGCGATCACGGGGGCGCCCACGACGCGGCCGGCGAGGTCGGCCAGCGCGACCGATTCAGTCGGCAACGGGGTCAGTGCGGCGACGATCAGCGCCCGCGCGTCGGCGACCGGAGTGCGGCGATGCGGGAGGTCGGGGGGCAGTTGGGTGGTCATGGTCCGGTGAAGATCGTGCGGCGTGCTTCGTCGGGCATGGTATACAGCGACGAGGCAATGCCCCGCTCCCGGGGTCGCACTCCACCGACTGACCATGTCCGAACCCATCGCCGGCCGTTACCGCCCCGTCGCCCCCCTGCCCGCCATCGGCGGTGTCAAGCGCGAGCTCGCCGTCGATCAGGTCGCGGATCACCGCGTCGCGATCGCGAAGGTTAAGACCGGTACGCGCCTCGATGCGATCGATCGGCACCTGCGCGCCCTGCAGGCGCTGCGGCACCCGAGCCTCGCACCCGTCCTCGACGTCGTCCTGCTCGACGACGGCAAGATCGCCTTTGTCGAGGCGCAGGCCGACGGTCCGCTGCTCAGCGGCGCCGTGCAGATGCCGCAGGCCAGCGCGCTCTTGGTCGCCGCCGACATCGCCGACGCCTTGGCGGTCCTGCACGCGGTCGGCCAGACCCACGGTGACCTGACGCCGGACGCAGTGGTGCTGGACGCCTCCGGCCGTCCGGTCGTGATGGGTGCCGGCCTGGCTGCGGCCAAGGCGACGGCCGACGAGACCGCCGGCCCGCTCGCCGCCGACGACCTGCGCGCCCTCGGCGCTCTCCTGTACCTGCTGGTCACCGGGCGCACGCCCGCCGACCCGCCGGCCTCGCCGATGACCTTCGCGCCGGCGATCGCCCCGGCCCTCAACGGCCTTATCCTCGCGCTGCTGTCGCGGGACGCCCGCCGTCCGCCGCCGCCCGCGGCCGCGACCGCCGAGCGCCTGCGCGCCATGGCGGGTGTGACGCTGCCGCTCGACCTCGCCCCGGCGCCGCTGCCGCAGCCGCCGCTGCCGACCACGCCGCGCCGCGGCATCTCCGACGCCGCGCTGGCCGCGATCGTCGGCGGGATCGCGCTGCTCGCGATCGTGCTCGCCGTCGCCGCCATCAATGGCACCGATCTCGTGGGGGACGACGAGGACGACACGCAGACGGGCATTCCGACCTTCACGTTGCCCGAGCCGAGCTCGCTGACCCTGACGCTGACGGACGATTCGCTGCCGCTCCCCGGCGTCGTGACCGAGACGGAGACGTTCGATACGGGCATCGCGCCGGTCGACACGTTTGAGGTCTTCACCGACACGACAGCCACCGTGCCCGCGGTCACCGATACGACCAGCACGGCGACGGATATCGTCACCCTGACGGGCTAGCCGCGGGCGAGCGGACGGCTTGCCACCGCGTCTGCCGTACGCTTTTTTCATGTTTCCCGACAGCCGACCCCGCCGCATCCGCCGTACGCCTGCCCTGCGGGCGCTCGTCCGCGAGACGTCCGTCCTTCCGTCGCAGCTCCTGCTTCCGATCTTCATCCTCCCGGGGGCGGGGCGCCGCGAGCCGATTGCCGCGCTGCCCGGTGTCGATCGGCTCTCGCCTGATCTCGCGGCCGAGCTCGCCGTCGAGGCCGCCGCTGTCGGCGTTGCGGGCGTCCTCCTGTTCGGCCTGCCGGAGGAGAAGGACGCCGTCGGCACGTCGGCGTGGGACCCTGACGGTCCGGTGCCCAGTGCCGTGCGCGCCATCCGCGCAGCGGCGCCCGGGCTCGTGATCATCACCGACGTCTGCCTGTGCCAGTACACCGACCACGGCCACTGCGGGCTCGTCGGACCGCACGGTGAGATCCTCAACGACGCCTCGCTGCCCGCGCTGGCCCGCGCTGCCGTCGCGCACGCCCGCGCCGGAGCCGATCTCGTCGCGCCGTCCGACATGTTCGACGGCCGCGTCGGCGCGATCCGCGACGCGCTGGACGAGGAGGGCTTCGCCGAGTCGGTGGGCATTCTCGCCTACTCGTCCAAGTTCGCCTCGTCGTTCTACGGCCCCTTCCGCGACGCCGCCAACTCCACGCCGACGCAGGGTGATCGTCGCTCCCATCAGCTTGATCCGGCCAATCGCCGCGAGGCCGTCCGCGAGGGGCTGATCGACGAAGAAGAGGGGGCAGACATGTTGATGGTCAAGCCCGCACTCACCGCTCTCGACGTCATCGCCGACCTCTCCGCGCAGACCGATCTTCCGGTGCTCGCGTATCAGGTGTCGGGCGAGTACGCCATGCTCAAGCACGCGGCAGCGGCCGGCGCCTTCGAGTTCAAGGACGCCTACCTCGAGTCGCTCCTGTCGATCCGTCGTGCGGGGGCCCGCGCCGTCATCACCTACGGGGCCGTGGAGGCCGCGCAGTGGCTCCGGTAGGCACCGCCGCCTCCCGCGTCGACCGTATCGCTGATCGCGCTGCGCGCGGCAGCGATGTCTGGGCGCGCTCTGTGCTCGAGCCGGAGGACCGCGTCGGTGGCACTCTCTTCGGCGGGATCGCCGGCAGCGCCTTCGCCGACGGTGTGGAGACGATCTACGAGGGCTATCTGGTGCACCACGCGCCGCGCGGCCGCGTCTTCGCGCCGGCCGGACTCGAGCAGGGCCTCCTGCTCGGCGACTACCTCTACGCGACGGGCCTCGTGCAGGTCTGCGAGGCCGGCGACGTCGATGCGATCGCCGCGCTGGCGGACCTCGTCTCTCTGGCAGCGCACCTGCGCGCCACCGGCCTGCGCCTCGACGGCGAGCTCTGGCTCGCCACCGCGCGCCACCTGTCCGGCCCGCGCGACGACGCCCTGGCCGACGCCCGCGAGGCACTGCGGGCCGGTGACGGCGCGCCGCTGATTGCCCTGGTCGCCGATGCAGAGGCCGAGCCCCTGCTGGCCGAGCACCGCCGTCTGATGGGAGATGCCGCATGAACGGACCGAAGGATCTGCGCGCCTGGATCGAGCTTCTGCGGCGTGAGGGCGAGCTGGTGGAGATCACCCAGGAGGTCGACCCGTACCTCGAGATCACCGAGATCGCGGATCGCGTCCTCAAGGGCGGCGGTCCCGCGCTTCTGTTCTCGAACGTCAAGGGCTCGCGGATCCCGCTGCTGATCAACCAGTTCGGCACCGAGCGCCGGATGCTGCTGGCGATGGGTCGCGACGACTTCGACTCGATCGGCGACGAGATCGGCGAGCTGCTCGAGCTGAAACCGCCGGACGGTCTCAAGGACAAGGTCCGCACGCTCAAGCGCCTCAAGGGCGTCGCCGATGCGCGACCGAAGACGGTCCGCTCGGCGCCCTGCCAGGAGGTCATCTGGCCGGAGCCCGACCTCGACCTGCTGCCGATCCAGTTCCAGTGGCCCAAGGACGGCGGCCCGTTCATGACGCTCGCGAACATCATCACCAAGGACCCCGTCACCGGTGGTCGCAACGTCGGCATGTACCGCCTGCAGAAGCACACGAAGAACGAGCTGGGCCTGCACTGGCAGATGCACAAGGACGCCGCCGCCGACCACCGCGAGGGCGAGGGGCGGATGGAGGTGGCGCTCGCGCTCGGCACCGATCCGATCACGACGTACTCCGGTTCCTTGCCGCTGCCCAAGCACATCGACGAGTACATGGTCGCCGGCTGGCTGCGCGACGAGCCGATCGAGCTCGTCCAGTGCAAGACGATCGACCTGCAGGTACCTGCCAACGCCGAGATCGTGATCGAGGGCTACTGCGTGCGCGGCGAGACGAAGCCCGAGGGCCCGTTCGGCGACCACACCGGCTACTACACGCCTGTCGACGACTTCCCGGTGCTGCACGTCACCGCGATCACCTCGCGCCGCGACCCGATCTACCCGTCGATCGTCGTCGGCCCGCCGCCGTGCGAGGACCTCTGGCTCGGCAAGGCCACGGAGCGCATCTTCCTGCCGGCCGTTCGCGTGACGCTGCCCGAGGTCGTCGACTACGACATCCCGTACGCCGGCACGTTCCACAACTGCGTGATCGTGTCGATCCAGAAGCGCTTCCCCGGGCACGCCCAGAAGGTGATGAGCGCGATCTGGGGCACGGGCCTGCTGTCGCTGACCAAGGCCGTGATCATCGTCGACGAGTGGGTCGACGTGCACAACTACACCGAAGTCGTCTGGCAGATGGGCGCGAATATCGATCCCGCGCACGACATCCTGATGTCCTACGGCCCGCTCGACCAGCTCGACCACGCCGCGCGCCTCAAGGCGATCGGCGGCAAGATCGGCTTCGACGCCACGGCCAAGTGGGAGGGCGAGGGCTACACGCGCGGCTGGCCCGAGGTCAACCGCATCCCTGACGAGGTCAAGGCGGCGGTCGACGCGCGCTGGGCCTCGTTCGGTATCGACATGCCGGGGCACGTCCGATGAGCCGGCAGTCCGGAGAGTCCGGGGGCTATGCTCGCAACGCGATGCGGCCGCCGACGGCTGCGCAAGGAGCCTGAACGTGGAGCGGACCGACGACGAGTGGCGCGCGATCCTGACGCCGGAGCAGTTCACCGTGCTCCGCCAGCAGGGCACCGAGGCGCCGTTCACCGGGGCCTACTGGGACGATCACGCCCCGGGCCTGTACCACTGCGCCGGCTGCGGCACGCCCCTGTTCTCGTCGGACGACAAGTTCGACAGCGGAACGGGCTGGCCGAGCTTCACCCGCCCGGTCGAGGACGACAATGTCGGCGCACGCGAGGATGCGAGCCACGGGATGCGCCGCATCGAGGTCGTCTGCAAGGCCTGCGGCGGGCACCTCGGACACGTCTTCCCCGACGGTCCTGGCGAAGGCGGCCTGCGCTACTGCATCAACTCGTGCTCGCTCACGCGCGAGGAGGCGAGCGCATGACCGCGAACCACGGGCTTGTGCCGATCGTGGCGACTTTGACATCGCGGGGGCAGAACCCCCAAGATACCTGCGTGACTGGAAGGACTTACCGTGGCTGACAACGGATCTGATCGCGCTGGCGTTTCGTCGTTCAGCGACGTCAACGACCCGCGTGCGGTGATCAGCCGCAGCAAGTTCCTGACCGGAGCGACGATCGGCCTCGGTGGCCTGATCGGCGTCGCCGTCGCCGTCCCCGTTGTGGGCTTCGTGCTCGGGCCCTCGTTCGCCGGCCAGGACTGGTACTGGACGAGCTTCGGCCCGGTTGACAACGCGGAGTACAAGGAGGGCACCTACGTGCCCGTCATCTTCGAGCGCGGCAAGCTCGGCGATCTCGATCGCCGCGTCGCCTACATCCGTCGCGATGGCGCCGAGGAGTTCACGATCGTCTCGAACGTCTGCATGCACCTCGGCTGCCCCGTGCAGTTCAAGACCACCGGCTTCGCGTGCCCCTGCCACGGTGGCCAGTACGACACGGAGGGCATCGTCACGGCCGGCCCTGCGGTCCGCCCGCTCAACCGCTTCGAGTACAAGGTCGACAACGGCCAGCTGCTCGTCGGGCGCCCGTTCGCGACCGAGGATGTTGACGGCGAAGTCGTGATGACCGATCAGTTCAAGCTTCCCGGTGAGCCCGTTGGTGGGCTCCTCGGCTGGCTCTACCCCGTCCCGCCGGTCTGAGGCAGGAGCACACCATGTCCACGCTACTTCCGCCGCCTGGTGAGATCGCCAAGATGCCCGTCGACTGGGTCGAGGAGCGCTCTGGCCTCGTCTCGCTCGGCAAGTTCATGCTGTTCCGCAACGTGCCGAAGGACATCTCCTGGCTGCAGACGCTCGGCTCCGCGCTGATCACCGTCTTCATCCTGCAGGTCACCACCGGCATCCTGCTGGCCATGTACTACCAGCCCGACCCGGACACGGCCTGGGCGACGATCAAGTACATCACCGACGACGCCACCCTCGGCTGGCTCGTGCGCGGCATGCACAAGTGGGGCTCCTCCGTGATGGTGGTGCTGCTCTTCCTGCACATGGGCCGCACGTTCCTGTTCGGCGCCTACAAGTATCCGCGTGAGATGACGTGGATCACCGGCGCAATCATCTTCATCATGGTGATGGCCATGTCGTTCACCGGCTACCTGCTGGTCTTCGACGAGCGCGCCTACTGGGCCACCATCGTTGGTGTGAATATCAACGGCACGGCGCCGATCCTCGGCCCCGCGCTGTCCTGGGTCCTGATGGTCGGCCCGGAGATCTCGACGCACACGCTGTCGCGCTTCTACTCGCTGCACATGCTGGTGATCCCGAGTCTGCTCGCCGGTCTGATCGGTCTGCACATGCTGCTGGTGGTCCGCCTCGGCGTCACGTCGCCGCCGTGGTCCCGAATGCAGGTCACGGAGGATGACGCCTGATGCCC
>CAJCBN010000389.1 GCA_903960645.1 uncultured Actinomycetes bacterium
CGTCTTCCGCCGCCTGTACGAGGGGCGTCCGGCCGCCCGGGTGCGCCTGCTGGCGCGGGCGCTGTCGACGCTCGACCTGCGCCTCGACGGGCGCCTCGCCGTGGCGTGCATCACGCTCGACGACCTTGAGGAGACGGGCGCGGCCGAGGCCGACTCGGACGGGGTCATCGACCAGCTGCGAGCCATCGCCGGCGTCCAGGTGGCCGCGGTGATCCGCGAACCACGGGCCGGCGGCGGTGCGCTCAAGAAGGTCTCCCTGCGCAGCGCGCAGCCAGACGTTGACGTGGCCCGGATCGCGCACGCCGGCGGTGGCGGCGGCCATGCGATGGCAGCTGGCTTTGCCATGGAAGGCTCCTTCGCGGACGTCATCGCGCTGATCGAGGCGGCGTTTGCAGGTGTCTGAGGCACCGGTCGCCGGCCTCGTGCTGGTGGACAAGCCTGCGGGCATCAGTTCGTTCAGCGCCATCGCGCGGCTGCGGCCAGCCTACGGCCGGAAGTTGGGCCACACCGGTACGCTCGACCCCTTCGCGACGGGGCTGCTCGTGGTCCTGCATGGCCGCGCCACCCGGCTCGCACCGTACCTGGGCGGACTGGACAAGCGCTATCGCGCCACCGTGCAGTTCGGCGTCACGTCGACAACTGATGATCCCGAGGGCGAGCTGACGTCCACCGGCGGCACCACGGACCTCGCCGCGCTGACCGCTGCGCTGCCCGCCTTTCGCGGGACGCTTACGCAGGTGCCACCGGCCGCGAGCGCCGTGCACATCGACGGTGAGCGCGCGTACCGACGATTTCGCCGGGGCGAGAGCGTTACGGTCCCTGCACGCCAGGTGAACGTCCACGAACTCACGCTGATGCACTTCGACCCCGCCACGCAGACCGCTGAGCTGGACGTCGCCTGCGGCCCCGGCACCTACATCCGCAGCATCGCCCGCGATCTCGGCGAGGCACTCGGCACGGGGGCGCACCTGACCGCGCTGCGCCGCACCGAGGTCGGCGACTTCCACGTCGAGGCTGCCGCACTGCCCGACGCGATCGGCGAGGCCCCGCCGGGCACGCTCGCTTGGGCACCGCCGCTCACCGCCGTTCCCACCCTGCCGCAGCACACGTTGTCGCCCACGGAGCGCACGGCGATCGGCTACGGCCAGCGCATCCCGGAGACCGCCCTGACCGGCGAGGTGGCCCTGCTCGCCGACGGCGTGCTGGTCGGCATCGGCTTTGGCGACGGCGCCGAGATCGCCCCGCGACTCGTGCTGGAGCCCGCATGAGCGAGCGCATGATCCGCACCCTGCACCAGGGCATCGACGAGGTCCCGCCCGGGCGGCGATCGGTCGCGCTAGGCACGTTCGACGGCGTGCACCTTGGCCATCGTGCGGTGATCGCCGCCGCGCATGCCACGGGCCTTCGCCTCGGCGTCAGCACCATGGCCGCCACCTTCCATCCCCGGCCGGCGACCGTGATCCGGCCCGGCACGCCGCCCGCCTCGCTGAGCGGCATCACTGAGCGGATTCGGATGCTCTACCAAGCCGGCGCGGATGAGGTCGTGATGATGCGGTTCACGCCCGAGCTGGCCCGCCTGACCGCGGTCGAGTTCGTGCAGCAGGTGCTCGTCGACCGCTTCGGCGCCGTCGCCATCACCGTCGGTGAGGACTTCCGGTTCGGGCACGATCGCCTCGGCGGTGTCGAGGCCATGCGCCTGCTGTGCGAGCCACTCGGCGTCCAGATCGAGGCAGTGCGGCTACTCGGCGATGACGGGGACAAGATCTCCTCGTCACGGATCCGCGGGTTGATCAGCGAGGGGGAGATGGAGCAGGCCGCCCGTCTGCTCGGTCGCCTGCCATCGCTCGACGGCGTCGTGGGCCACGGCGACAAGCGTGGACGCGAGATCGGCTTCCCGACTGCGAATCTCTCCGTCGTGCCCGGCCAGCAGCTGCCCGCCGAGGGGGTCTACGCCGGCTGGGCAATCATCGCTCCCGGTGAGCAGCGCTACCCGGCCGCCATCAGCGTCGGTCGCAATCCTCACTTCGGCGACGTTGATGATCTGCGCGTCGAGGCTCACCTGCTCGACTACGACGGCACGGAGATCTACGATCGCCCCCTGCGCCTCGAGTTCCTCTCGCTGGTGCGCGGCCAAGGCGTCTACGACGATCTCGCGTCGCTGGTGGCGCAGATCGGCGCCGATGTGGCAGAGGTACGCCGGCGCACCGCGGCTCAGGACCGACAGTAGGCTGGGACGCCGATGCGACGTACCCTCCTGATCGCGCTCCTCGCCTGCCTCGCGCTCCCGGCCAGCGCCGCAGCCATCAGCGTCCGCGTGGTCGGTGGCTCGGTCGCCGATCCCGCCGCGTGGCCGTCGACCGTGGCACTCGAGACCACCTACGGCTCGCAGTTTTGCGGCGGCTCGTTGGTCGCACCCCAGTGGGTCCTGACTGCCGGACACTGCCGGATCTATCCCAGCAAGCAGATCCGCGTGGTGGCGGGCACCGGCGATCTGGCCGGCGGCAGCGGACAGGCACTCGGCGTCGCCCGGCAGGTGCGTCACCCGAACTACCGCCAGAGCGTGCCAGGGGCGCCACGCGACGACGTGATGCTGCTGCGCCTGGCCGAGCCGAGCAGCGCGCCGACGATCCCGTTGTCGACCGCCACGAAACCACCGCCGGCGGGCACGCTGCTGCACGTCGCCGGCTGGGGCTCGACCACGTACAGCGCCGCCAACGACAGCTTCGGTCCCGGGTCGCCCGTGCTGCGTACCACGCCTGTCCGAGTCAAGACCGCCGAGCAGTGCATCGACGCCTACGGTGCCAACGCCTTCTACCCGCAGGACATGGTCTGCGCGTCGCTGCCCCGTCGCGACGCCTGCGCCGGGGACAGCGGCGGACCGTTGGTCGACCAGCCGGGAGCCGAGGCGCGGCTCGTCGGCGTCGTCTCCTGGGGCACGGGC
>CAJCBN010000390.1 GCA_903960645.1 uncultured Actinomycetes bacterium
CCACGAAGTCCGCGTCGGCGCGCTCGGCCCAGGCACGCAGCTGCTCGTCGGCCGCGGCACGGAAGGTGTCGGCCGCCGCCACGACGACGGTCTTGCCGACGCGACGGAGATGCTCGGCGAGTTTGCCGACGGTGGTCGTCTTGCCCGTCCCGTTGACGCCGACCATCAGGATGACCGTCGGCTGGTGTGAGACGTCGATGCGCGCCTCGGCGCCCGCCAGAAGATCGGCGATCTCCTCGGCCAGCGCCGGCGTGAGGTCGGCGCCCGGCGTCAGACCGCCGGCAGCCGCCCGCCGCTCGAGCCGGCCGATGATCTCGACGGTCGCCGGCACGCCGCAGTCCGCCAGCAGCAGGGCCTCTTCGAGCTGCTCCCAAGCCGCCGCGTCGTCGGGGTCGAAGGCGATCGACTGCAGCTGGCCGGTGAGCGCCTTGCTCGACTTGGAGAGCCCGTCGACGAGCCGGCGAAAGAAGCCGCCGCCCTGCTCAGTCGGAGCCGCCTCCTCGACGACGGAGACGTCGCCGAGCCCGGAGAACATCTGGTGCGGATCGGCCATGCGCTACGCCAGATCCGGCGCGGCGGCGAGCGCAGGGCCGTCGCTCTCGCGCGGCAGGCGCCGCGAGATGACCTGGGAGACGCCGTTGCCCGGCATCGACACGCCGTAGAGCGCATCGGCGGCCTCCATCGTGCCGGCCTGGTGCGTGATCACGATGAACTGGGCACGATCGCGGAAGCGATTGACGAGCTCGAGGAAGCGGTCGATGTTGACCTCGTCGAGCGCAGCGTCGACCTCGTCGAGCACGTAGAAGGGGCTTGGCCGCGCGAGCATCAGCGCGAAGGTGAAGCCGAGGGCGGCCATCGACTTCTCACCACCCGACAGGACCTGCAGGGAGCGGATCTTCTTGCCAGCCGGCTGCACCTCGAGCTCGACGCCCGGCTCGGGCGCCTCGTGGACCGCGTCGAGCTCGTCGACATCGACCACGGCCTCCTCCTCGCCGTCGTGCGCCTCGGCGGCCTCGACTGCGTCCTCGCCGGCCTCGAGCTCGACGAGCTCGGCGGGCTCGACCAGGCGCAGGCGACCGGAGCCGCCGGGGAACAGCGTCTCCATGACCTCCGCGAAGCCAGCCTCGACAGTGGTGTAGGTGCTCTCGAAGCGGTTGCGGATCTCGGCACCGAGCTCGCGGACGAGCTTGCGCAGCTCGGCGACAGACTTCTCGAGGTCGGTGATCTGCTCGGTGATGTCGTCGGCCTCCTGCTTGGCCTCCTCGTAGGCCTCCTTGGCCAGCGGGTTGACCGCGCCGAGCTGGGCGATGCGGCGCTCGAGGCGCTCCACCTTGCCCTCGCGCGTCGTGCGCTCGTCCTCCGGCAGCGGCTCGGTGAGGTCGACGACGTCCTTGGCACCCTCCAGCTGCTGCTCGATCAGCTCGCGGCGCCGTGCGCCGAGGTCTTGGAGCCGTTCCTCGCAGCGCTCGAGCTCGACTCCCAGGGCGGCGACGCGGCCTGCGGCATCGCGGCGCTCGGCGCCGAGACGGGCATCATCGTCGGCGCAGGCGCGCAGCTCGGTGCCGAGCTCGGCCACCCGCCCCTCGCCCGCCTGGCTCTGCGCGCGGGCCGGCTCACGGAAGCGCTCTGCGGTGACGAGCGCAGCGCGGATCGTGGTGAGAATCGTCGGCAGCTGCTCGGTGACCGCCGTCAGTGCGGCGGCGGCGCGTTGGGCCAGCTCGGCCTGGCGCTCCTGCTCGGTGGCCAGCGTGCGCAGGCGCGCGCCCTCGACGCGGGCCCGCTCGGCACGCTCCTCGGAGGCGGCGCGGCGGCCGCGACGATCGGCGACCTCGTCCTGCAGTCCCATCCGCGTGGCCTCGGCGGCCTCATGCTCGGCGGCGCACTCAGCCACGCGCTCGCGCAGCGCGGCCATGCCGCTCTCGAGCGCCGTGAACTCGGTCTGGGCCGCCGCAGCGCGCGCCTCCGACTGCTCGGCGTCTTCGGTGGCCGCGCGCAGGCGCTCGGCCGTGGCCTCGTCGAGGCGCGCCAGACGGTCGGCCTCGCGGCCGGCATCGCCGAACTCGCGCTCGAGCCGCAGCTGGGCATCACGGGCCTCGGCAACGGCGGCCCGCGCGGCGCCGTCGGCAGCCTCCACGGCCTCACGGCGTCCGGTGGCCTCGACCAAGAGCACGGCGGCGGCGGCCCGCGCAGCGTCGTCATCGCGTACCTGCTGCTCGACGCCGGTCAGATCGCGCTTGCGGGCGAGGGCACGACCGGCGGCGTCACCGGCGCGGAAGGCGATGCCGCGATCGGCGTCGAAGCCGCGGCCGTCTGCGAGGACGCCGATACCACGCTTGATCGCGAGGAGGTCCTCGGGGCGCTCAACGAGCAGGACGCCATCGAGCAGGCCGCTCGGGACGTCACCAGTGGTCTGCACGCGCGAGGCGAGCGGGACGCCCGGTCCCTCGGCCTGCCGCGTCGGCAGGCGGTCGAGGCAGAGCAGCGCAGCACCCTCCAGCGCATCGTCGGCGAGCAGGTCGACCGCATCGCTGGCGGCACGGGCGACCGCCTCGGTGGCGCGCCACGACAGCACAGCCGCCACGGCGCGTTCGATGCCCTGATCGGGACGAAGCTGGTCGGTGACGAGCGAGACGCCACGGTCGCGCAGGCGCACCAGCGCCCCGTCGAGACCGTCGCCGCGCTCGATGGACTCGCGCAACTCGGCGAGGCGAGCGGCCGAGGACTGCGCCTTGGCGTCGGCGACCGCCGCGGCACCACGGACATCGGCCTCGGCCTGACGCGCGGCAGCGGCTGCAGCACGAGCCTCCTGCTCGATGCGCTCGGCCTCAACGAGTGCCTCGCGGGCGGCGATGACGTGCGCCTCGATGGTCTCCAGGCGAATCTGCGCCTCCTGCCGTGCAGCCTCGCGCTCGGCCACACCCTCGCCCAGCTCGCCGCGCCGCAACCCAGCAGCAGCGGCGCGCTCGCGGTTCTCGGTGGCCTCGGCCTGGGCGCGGGCCAGACGGCCCTCGTGCTCGGCAGCGGCGCTGCGGGCCGCAAGCAGCGCGTTCAGCGCTGATTCGGATGACTGCGTGGCGGCGGTGAAGCGATCCTCGATGCCGGTGTCGTCGGGATCGGCGGCCAGCACTGAGCGCTCGCGCTCGGCATCGACCTCGACCGAGGCGGCGGCGCTCGCCGTGGCGGCCGCCTCGTCGATCAGGCGGCCAGCGCGGATGCGGAGACGCTCGATGTCGTGCGCGAACTCCTCGCGGCGCTCGTCGAGGCGGGTGGCGCGATCGGACAGCCGGTCAACGGCCGCGTCGAGCC
The DNA here is from genome assembly GCA_903960645.1 of uncultured Actinomycetes bacterium. Lineage (GTDB taxonomy): Bacteria > Actinomycetota > Thermoleophilia > Gaiellales > F1-60-MAGs149 > F1-60-MAGs149. The sequence continues at coordinate 3,307 of CAJCBN010000390.1, forward strand.
GCTGGACGAGGCGCGATGCTGCCTCCTGCTCGGTGACGAGCGCGCCGAGCGCGCCCTCAGCCGCCTCACGGCGCTTGATGACCTCGGCGGCGGCGGCATCGAGCTGGTCCTGCAGGGCGCGCGCCTCGCGCAGATCGTTCTGGCGAATTCCGCGGTCGCGTCGCGTCTCGGCCATGGCCGAGAGCACCAGCTCGAGGCGCAGCTCGAGCAGCTCGGCCTCGAGCAGCGCGGCCCGCTCGGCCGCAGAGGCCTGCAGCGCCAACGGGCGCAGGCGACCCTGAATCTCGGCCTGCCGGGTCCGCGCCTCGATCAGATGGCGCTCAACGCGGTTGAGCTTCTGCTGGGCGCGCACGCGGCGGCGCTTGAACTTGCCGAGCCCCGCGACCTCCTCGATCAGACCGCGCCGCACCGTCGGGCTCGCGAGCAGCACCTGATCGACCTGGTTCTGGCCGATGATCGCGTGGCTGTCCTTGCCGAGGCCGATGTCGGCCAGCACCTCGTGGACGTCGAGCCGACGCACGGGCACGCGGTTGAGCATGTACTGACTCTCGCCGTCACGGCTGAGTCGGCGCAGGATCGACAGCTCGGGCCGGCCACCCGGCGCGACGCCACCCTCGTCCTCGAGTATCAGTTCAACCTCAGCGACGCCCGCCGCGGCGCGTCCCTCCGCGCCACTGAAGAGGACATCGAGTCCGGTCGCGACGCGCACCTCGCTCGGTGCCTGGGAGGCCATCGCCCAGCGCAGCGACTCAGCGATGTTCGACTTGCCGGAGCCGTTCGGGCCGACGATGACGCCGACCCCGCGATCGAACTGCAGCTCCGTCTCGTCGGCGAAGCTCTTGAAGCCCTTGATGCGGATGCGCGTGAGCCTCATGTGCCCTGCTCCCCGAGCGCATGCAGGGCCCGGCGCGCGGCGTGCTGCTCGGCCGAGCGGCGCGACGCACCCTCGCCCTCGCCAAGCACGTCACCATCGACGATGGCCACGACGCGAAAGCGACGCGCGTGTGCTGGTCCGGTCTCCTCCACGGATTCGTACGCTACACGGCGGCCCCGACGCTGCAGGACCTCCTGCAGGGCTGTCTTGGGGTCCACGCGGGGGTCGAGAGCATGCGCGAAGAGCGGCCTGAAGGCCTCGACCGCGGCCGCGTTGGCCTCATCCCAGCCCCGCTCGAGGAAGATCGCGCCGAGCGCGGACTCCGTCAGGTCGGCCAGCACCGAGTGGTTCAGCCCGAGGCGCCACGCGGCGTCCTCGTGCACCGTCCCGACCACCAGGGCGGCCATCCGCTCGCCGAGCCGCTCGTTGCGCGCGACCACGGCGCAGAAACGCGCCGAGCGCAGCTGGTTCTTGATCCGCGACAGCTCGCCCTCGGGCGCGTCGGGCAGGAACTCCAGCAGATAGGCGCCGAGCGCGAGATCGAGCACCGCGTCGCCCAGCAACTCGTACCGCTCGTACGAGTCGCCGGGCGACGCGGCCCAGCTCGAATGCGTCAGCGCACGGGTGCGCGGCTCGTCCGCCAGAGCGTCGAGCCGCCGTGCGATCGGGCGATCGGACTCAGTCAGCGCGGGCGACGATGAAATCGACGGCGTCGCCGACGGTACCGATCGACTGGGCCTCTTCGTCGGAGATCTTGACGCCGAAGGCCTCCTCGAGGTCCATGATCAGCTCGACCAGGTCGAGCGAGTCGGCCTTCAGGTCGTCGCGCATGTGCGCGCTCTCGACCACATCTGCCGGATCGACGTCGAGACGCTCAACGAGAATCTCCTGCACTTTGCCCAAAACCTCTGCGCGTTCAGCCACTGTTGCCTACCTTGTCTTGAATCCTGCGTGGACGCGCTGACACTAGCAGGCGCGCTGTGCGGCGTTAGCGGGTGCGGGCACCAATCGCACCGACGAGATCGCAGCGCACGCCGTCGGCGGCGTAGCGGCAGGCCTGCGCAATGCCGTGCGGACGGGCGGCGCCGTGGGCGATCACCGTGACCGCATTCGCGCCGAGCAGGTGCGCGCCACCGTAGGTATCTGGGTCGAGGCTGTCACGCACGCGGCGCAGCGCCGGACGCAGCAGCAGGCCGCCAAGCTGGGCCCGTATGCCGGTCGCCTCGGCACGGACGCGGCGGAAGGCCTCGCGTGCCGTCCCCTCGCAGGTCTTGAGGGCGACGTTGCCGGTCTGGCCGTCGGCGACGATGACGTCGACGAGCGAGGTCAGGAGGTCACGGCCCTCGACGCTGCCGCGGTAGGCGAGGCCAGTGTCGGCGGCGAGCAGCGCGTGGGCCTCGCGTGTGCGGACATCGCCCTTGCCGGGCTCCTCACCGATCGTCAGCAGGCCACAGGTGGGGCGCTCGATGCGCAGCAGGTGCTCCGCGAAGGCGCTGCCGAGGTGCGCGAACTGGTGGAGCTGCTGCGGGGTCGTGTCCATGTTCGCGCCCGCGTCGATCAGCACCGTCGGCCGCTCGGAGCCGGGCAGGACGGCGGCGAGTCCCGGA